>JBQCHB010000136.1:0-3265 GCA_051955075.1 Flavisolibacter sp. | reverse complement strand
ACATATTTGCGGCTGCTGCCTGAGTTTGTTTAATGCATCCATAATAGTTTTAAAATCGCCTCCATCTCCAACAGTGAAAGAACATTTTCTGGTATTTGAACCATCACTAGTTCGTTTACACAAGGCCGTTAGGGCATCCGCGACGTTGTTGGGTTTATCTCCGGTCCAGTTATTACAATCACCGCCATCATAAGCTACGTTTCCAGCAATATTAAAACTTGCATTAAATGTTAAATACAAATGATCTTTTTGTACAACATCTGAATCATCCAAAAAACTTGCTTTTACCTGCAATGCAAGATTTGAAGTGTCAGTTCCCAATGTCCATCCACAGGCTGCAATGCCATCCGGACCAGTGTTTACAACCCCGTTTGCAGGAATTAATGAGCCACCACCGGAAAGTATCTCAAACTTTATAGCGGCACCACTAACTGAGCTACCACCATTTGCAACACCTACTTTTAAAGTAGCAGGAAGCGGTTTTCCAGGCATAGCTTCCTGGCCATCTCCGCCCACATAATAAAGAGAAGTCAATTCTGTCAGTGGAGGAAACAAATTGCGACAATCGCTAATAATTGACCATCCTTTTGTTGTATCAAAATTTGCTATGGCTAATTTTGCATAATGATGTTCAATTCCAAACGGTGGAAGCCATAACGGATTATTATTGTTATCTTTCTCCCATTCCACTTCACCAATTGCAGTACGTGCAGGTATAAGCCAATAATCACCTACATTAAAAAACTGGCCAGCAAAAGACACCTCAACGCCATCTTTAAGTTCAACCCATCCGTTATTTGCATTGATGAGTGTCGGCAATTCTCCCTGGGAATCCCATCTCCTTATCCTTGGATTTTTTTTGGGGTCAAAGGAAATTGCTGTTATAGAACTGTCAGGAAAAATTATTGAAGCGGTATCGAAAGTAATTATATTGTTTTGAGGAGGTTTTGAAATTTGTGCAAGTATCCCTCGTTTATTAAGAAGTTCTGTTGTGTCATCAATAATTTCAATCCAATCACCGGAATTAAAACTCAATAACTCGTCTTTACCCATACTGCTCACCTTTAATTCTCCGGGAGTTATGAGGTCATAATCGAGGAATTTTGTTATAACTGATCCATTATCTCTCGACCATTTGAAGGTTGCTTTGCTAAGGTCTCCGCCCTTATGAATTTCCACCCGATACAACTGATTTTCTAAGCGGCGGTAACCACCGCTTGCAGTAATGCCGCAGGGATTAGCCGGGTCCTGAGTTAATTGAGACCTTGCGCTAAGTGTACCAGGGTTAAGATTGGCTTCATCTGGTAAATTAGCACTTGAACAATCAGGAGGTGAAGCGGGGACAGTGAATTGGGCAACCTTTACCTGCCAGATAACTTTCGTTCTTGTAGTGGTATCCGGCCCTCCAAGAGCTACTTCACGTAAGCTGTTTTCCTCAACCGCTGTTAAATGCCTGAGCCAAACATCAAGATAAAATAGATAATTGCCTTCCGTAGTTGGTAAAGATGCTGACGGAAAATCCTTTTGATTTTGAAACAGTAAACTCTCCTCATTATTCTCACACAAAATACCATCTACATAAAAGCGACCTTTAGAAATCGTTACACCGTCGTCGACCGGAGACGATGGTGGTGAAGTTGTAGGAGCAGCTCCAATTTTAAAACCTGCATTGTCAACAGGTGCTCCGCTTTTACCGATAACATCAGTAAAAGAAGTTTCATTTCTATATCTGTTTATCTCAGACTGTTCATTCCAATCCTGATCAAGGCTTACCCTGCCCTGTTGCTGAAAAACATTCAGGAAATGCTCCCTGGCAATTTGCTGAGGAGATTTAAATTTTGAAAAATCGCCTTTCATAAAAAATGTGGGAATTAAAAGTGAAGGAACATGTGTTCAGGTAACATAAAACAGTCCTGATTCCAGGCCAACCCTCAGGTATTCGTCAAGTGCCGTTAAGAGATTTGCTTTTCTCTGTGGTTGCATGAGCAAATGAAAGGCGCCCATTTCCGCACCATCATCGGCACCGGCACTGATTTGCGAAGGACAATTGGTGCTTAATTGCGCATAAGCGTAATGGCCATAATTTGTAGAAACAAAAGCAGGTACTACAGACTGGAATATTTGTTTTCTGATTTTGCTTAGATCGGCTGGTGATGCGCCGTCTTTTTTTGCGATAGCTACTTGAGTATTTATTTCTAATTCTGGTTGGCAACGAAAGCGACGTGGTGTTTCAGGAAGAGTATTTGGATCTACAAATGGAACAAAGCTAAAGCGAATGCAACCGGTTTGCTTTCTTTCTATCTTAATAAGATCATTAAATATGCAATTATCCGCTGAAATAATCTTAGATATCACTTTTCCAAATACAGTTGTTCTATTTAATTGCAAGGCAGCATTCATCGACAGGATTGCATAATCGCTCCCGTTTCCTATTATTGAATCGTCAATAGTTAATAACTCAAATTCTGTATTATTGAGGTTCACAGGACCGCAAATGCTTTTTTGTATGTTGATTTTGAGCCATTGATTGGAGCGTACATTCGTTGTATCAAAGCCTGCATCAATGCCGCTGCTTGCCGGAACTAAGCTACAGTTGCTGATATTTAAAGATTGAAGGTTTCCTTCTTTGATTTTTATTTTTCCACTAATTAAAAGGCCATTCAGTGTTATCTGACCGCCCTGTTTTGTTTCAAAATCAGAGGGGCTTAATGCTGGATCAATAGAAATATTGCCAGCGATCAAAGGTTGCAGTCTGTTTGCAGACAAAATTCCAGGTATTCTCGATGATACTCCCGTGAAATTGTCATCGGGAATTGCCGGCCAGTCTGCGGAAATGATAAGCAACTGCCTGTTCTTACCCATTTGAATGTTTAGAACTTCGTTGTCATAAGTTTTACTGTCCATGATGGAAATGATCCCAAGCCGTTGAGTACCGTTATTCCAGTCATTTACTGCCTGCGCAATGGTTGTGTATATCTTTTCTGACCCAATACTTTTTATTGTTTTACTTACACCCACCTGCCAAATATCTTCCGGGCTGTGGTTTGAAAAACGAAAATTTTCGGGTATGGCATCCTGACGGTCATAGCTTCCGCTTCCAACATCTGCACTAAACCCATAGGAGTAGTTTACCCGGGCCTTTGTGATGGAAGAATCAGTAAAAACAAACCTACCCTTCACCGGGTCAACGGCGACACTGATTGGCATTGACTGTTTTAAACCGGTATTTGCGGACTGATAGCTGATGGATTTGGGCGGGGTACAA
>JBQCHB010000135.1:0-6582 GCA_051955075.1 Flavisolibacter sp. | reverse complement strand
CATTATCTACGCCTAAAGCCATTTGGATGCTCTGTAAAAAATGCGACGCATAATCAATGGTATGAAAACCTATAAGGTCGGCGCCTAAAATTCCTTTAAGCAATTGCTGCTGCCAGCTGGTAGGCAATAACCTGAAAATTTAAAATGAAGGGAAAGGTATATGCAAAAAGAAACCAATAGTCAATTCCGGTATGGCTTCTCTTAGCAATTGCGCTAATGGCAGTAAATGATAGTCGTGAATCCACACCGTATCGCCGGGGCGCAGCTGGCGCACCATTACTTCACAAAAAACTTCATTTGCTTTTTGGTAATGATCAAAATAATCGGGCTTATACTCGGCATAAGAAGGGAAATAGTGAAATAACGGCCACAGCACAGAATTGGAAAAGCCGTTGTAATATTTTTCATATTGTTCTTTGTATAAAAAAACAGGAATGTACGTGTACGTTGAATCTGGTAATTGGCGTATGGCTTTGTTCCACGAAGTTTTATTGCAACCCGGCACACCTATCCAAAAAGTTTCAGAAAATTCGTTATGGCCATTTTGCAAATAACTATTGATCGCTGTGATCAACCCGCCCGATGACGGCTGTATCTGCACTGCATCTTCCTCGCCGGTAAAGTTAACGGGCAGGCGGTTAGATACAATAAAGAGTCTTTTGTCATTTAGCATTAGTTATTGTATTGATTAAGTTGAAAGCTAGCACCCCGCTTATAGCAGGCGATTAAAACAGCATTAGATTTTTATTAGAATTTACACGGCTCTTCAATAATTCTTTAGTACAAAAACCATGCGCTAAACTGTTTTAAAGTAACGACAGCTTATTTCAGCAACATCTTTTTTTGAAGACCCCGGAAAATTGAGACCGCATCTTTAACAACTATACACTCATACACAGAAACAATCAGCTGCAACACGATTTTCTTCTTACGCCTCAATTTCCATATAACTCCATTTACTTTGCACCATGAAAGAATGGTTTAGGAAGTTTAGAGCAAATGGGAAATTCTTTTTTGATTTAATTGTAACAGACAAAATAAAGAGCAATGTACTGCAGGCAATACCTTTTTGGATCGCCTCTTTGTTAACAGGCCTTGTGGCCGTTGCTTACACAAAACTTTTTGCACAATCGGAAAACTTATTACAAGCTGCGTTGCACTGGCATCAGTGGACCATTTTCATCATCACACCGGTTTGTTTTTTTCTTGCATGGTACGTAGTACAGTTATTTGCACCCAATGCCAAAGGCAGCGGCATTCCACAGGTAATGGCAGCTATTGAACTGGCATCTCCAAAACATGAAAATAAAATAGACAAGCTGTTAAGTTTCCGCATCATGATCACCAAAATAGCATCAAGCTTATTTATGGTATTGGGCGGTGGCGCCATTGGCCGCGAAGGCCCCACCATACAGGTAGCGGGTTCTATTTTTCGTATGATCAATAAAGCTACTCCGGCTTCATGGCCAAAGTTATCAAAGCAAAGTTTTATTCTTACCGGTGCTGCAGCAGGCCTGGCTGCCGCTTTTAATACACCACTTGGCGGTGTTGTGTTTGCCGTGGAGGAACTGGCCAGAACACACGTTCGCCATTTTCGTACCGCACTTTTTTCTGCTGTAATTATTGCGGGTTTAACAGCGCAAGGGTTGTTAGGCCCTTATCTGTATCTGGGTTATCCTAATGTACAAGGCTTAGGTTTTTCAATCTTTGTGGCCGTTGCTGTTACAGCCATTGGCGCCGGTATTATGGGCGGACTAACAAGTAAGGCCATTTTGAAAATGACGAAGTGGAAACGATCTGTTTTTAAAACAAGATCAGTATTGTTTGTGCTTGGGGCAGGCCTTGTGTTTGCCTTTACCGCTTATTTTTTAAACGATGCTATTTTAGGTTCGGGCAAGATATTGATGAACACCACACTTTTTACTGATCAAAAACATGTATCGTGGGACACCATGTTACTGCGCATGATTGGCCCTATTATTTGTTTTAATACGGGTGCAGCAGGCGGCGTGTTTGCACCGGCATTAGGCGCAGGGGCATCTGTAGGCGCTTTTATTTCAAGTGTCTTTCACATTGCAGGGGCCAACGCCAATATTTTAATCTTAAGCGGCATGGTCGGTTTTTTAACAGGCGTTACCCGCACACCATTTACATCAGCCATTCTTGTGTTGGAAATGACCGACCGACACAGTGTTATTTTTCACCTGATGATAGCTGCGCTGATATCCAACATTGCTGCATTGTTGGTTGATAAACACTCTTTCTACGAACAACTAAAGAAAGGATATTTGGAAGATGCTTTGAAGGAAGAACCTCAATCTTCTTAATGCTGTACGGCTCAATTTATATCGAGTGGAATACCATCGTCTACCACCTTACACTTGTTTGTTAAGGTATAATTGCTGCACCAAAACAATAATGATTACCATAAGTGGCGTTGCTAATACAAGCCCCCACCCCCCTGTTAATGGTGAGATCAATAACTGCGCAATAATGATCAATGCCGGTGGAATATTAATAAGCCTTTGTTGCACCTTGGGTGTAATAAAATTGCTTTCTGCTACCTGCACCAAAATGTAAAGTCCCGCGACAAATGCCGCTGTGGAAGGGCTCTGCATCAGACCTATCAATACAGCCGGTATCATTGCCATCAATGGACCGAAATTGGGAATAAAATTAAGAATGCCTGCTATTAATGCAAGTGTAAGCCACATAGGCAAGCCGATGATAATAAGACCAATTGCGGTTAAAATAAAGACAACGAACATGGCAAATATTTTTCCCTTAAGCCACTTCTTTAAGTTAACGGCTATTTTGGATAGCACTTCATCTGCCTTTGGCTGCGACTTTGAAGGCACAAGCGCCACCAACCCTTTTTTATATTGCTTGGGTGAAGCGGTAAAAAAGATGCCAAGGAAAAGCACTACATACAGATCGCCCAATATGCCGAAGGTGCTTTTGAAAAAAGTTTGCACTACTGCTTCTGCCTTTTTTTGGGTTTTGGGAGAAGATACTTTCTCCACTATTTTTTGTCCTAAGGATGATTTATCCAACTGCGCTTTTGCATTTTCAATGGTAGTGGGCAAAGTGTCACTTAGCTCAGTTACCTGTGCCTGGATTGTTGCCCCCAGCAACCAAAACAACAGGATCATAAGTATGAGTGTGCCGGCAACAGAAACAACCAGGCAAACCGAATCGTTCCATTTTGTTTTCGTTGCAATCCAGCCACTCAATCCGCGAAAGAATATCGCAATCAACACGCCGGCAAGTATCAGCATAAAAACGCTGAAGGTGGCTTTCAGCAAAAGCAGTATCACCACGATTAGGGATATGATGCCGCCAGCTATCCATACCTTTTGCGTATAACTATATTCCTTTTGCTTACTGTTCTGTTGCATAGCGCTGTATTTCCATGATCACTTTACTTTTGCCTCCTGGCTATTATGTGCTGTAGTAGTTTTTAATTCTCGTTCTAAAAAATAATTCAATGCGGTGCGCAAGGTGGCAATGGCGGCCAGCTTTCCAATGTCGTCCCAGGTAGGTGCAATAGCCGTAGTTAACACATCGGCTGCAAGCAGCAGTTCCAATGCAATGGTTAATGAACTTCCAAATTGTATGCGGATCGTTTGATTCGCAGTTTCCACATCAGGCCTTCTGAGGTTGGCAAGATAACGATACAAAAATTGCAGCAGTGCCACAGCAATAACAAAAGCGGCCAGCACTTCTACAAAACTGCTCAAATGTTTGGTTATGTATTCTGCCCAATCTTTCATGCGCTTTCAATGAATACACAAACCTGCAAAATAATTGTGCCGCTATGCGTAGCTTTCGTTGGTGCATGGCAGTTATGGCTTTATAAATGACGAGTTTGTTCAACGGCAAAGGCATGTTTATTGTGTAGCAATTCCATATTGTTATGCTTGAACTGGTTATTCCTTTGTGGTTGAAGGCAAGCTTTTGGGGACTTGTTTCCGGGTCGGCCCTGCTTATTGGTGCGGCCATAGCTTATTTAACAAAAGTGCCACAGAAGATCATTGCCATTATCATGGCTTTCGGAAGCGGTGTGTTAATTGCCGCTCTTGCTTTTGAACTCATGGATGATGCTTATAAGAGAGGCGGCTTTGATGCAGCCGCCATAGGTTTTATTTTAGGCGCCGTTATATATTCACTGGCTAACTATTTGTTGAGCAAAAAAGGAGCAAAGCACAGGAAAAGATCGGGACAGCAACAACCTACCGAAACTGAAAATCCCGGCAGCGGCCTGGCTATTGCCATTGGTGCATTAATTGATGGCATCCCCGAATCCATTGCCATTGGCGTAAGCATGATACATGGCGGCGCAGTAAGCATGGCGGCAGTTATTGCTATATTTCTTTCCAACGTTCCCGAATCTTTATCCAGCACATCAGGCATGAAAAAAGCAGGCAGATCATCTAAATATATTTTTGGCATATGGGGCGCCATTGCTATTCTATCAGGTATAGCTGCACTGGCAGGCTATGTTATCTTTCGCCATTTTCCTCCTGATATTATTGCTGCAACTGTAGCGGTAGCAGCAGGCGCCATTTTAACCATGCTAAGCAACACTATGATCCCCGAGGCCTATGAAGAAGCACATAACCTCATTGGATTTATAACCGTACTTGGATTTTTAGCAGCCTTTGTATTGAGTAAATTGGAACATTAGTATTTACGCCGCCATTTTTTTGCATTCTTCTGCACAGCGTTTACAAGCATCTGCACACTCCCTGCAATGCTCATTGGTATGTTTGCTGCACTCGGCGCCACAGGCTTCGCAAATAGCAGCACATATCCTGCAAAATTCCTTGGCCTGTTCACTGCCGAGGCTCATAAGTTGTGCCGAAGCATAACACACCGTAGCACATTCCATATCTAACTGAATGCAGCGGGCCATCATTTTTACATCTTCTTCTTGTGTGCATGAAGCAGCACAGTGATTGCAAATAGCTGCACAACGCAAACACGCCTCTATGCAAGTTTTGTATTCGTGGTAACCTGACATAATATTTTTTCCCGTACTTAGTTACAAAAGACGGGCCATGCAATTGCCCAAAGAATGGCGTGCTATAACAAAGCAAGGTCTTCGCCAGGAAAACCTTGCTCCATGTTTTCGATAGGATAAAATAACCTTAAACTACTTGGTGATATAGCCAAACAGTCCATCCTCTTCATCATCAGGGCCTGCAGCAAAATACAGCCGGTTGGGATCGATGGTAGATGTGGCAGGCGGAAATGAAATGGCCCACAATCCTTCAATAATAATGGGATTGCCATGCGACCGTAACTGGCCTAAGAACCTTCCATCCATACTATAAGCATTAATACGTCCGTCGCCTAAATTGCCCACCAGTATTGCTTCCTGGCTTTGACCGCTTTCATCGGTGAAAAAGCTGGCAGGCGCATGTGCCACACCCCACGGTGCATTCAGTTGCCCGCGGGAGATGAATCTTTTTTCAAGCATGCCGCCTGTGGAATACACATCTACATAACCATTGCCGGGGTTCGCATCTTCTTCTCCATCGTCGCCTACTTTGGCATACATCACATAAAGTTTATCGTCTACTTTTTGAATGTTGAATGGTGCATAGCCCCAGGGAATATCTGCATCCATGAATGACATGTTCACTGCATTAAAATCTTTATCCCATACATCAATTCTTGCTGCACGAAAATTAGCAGCATACAAATAATAGGCGCCATTGTATTGCGCCATGGTAATACCGGTGTAAGCCGAAGTGGATGAATTGTTTGCTATAACCAATGCGTTGTTACCCGCAGCACCGTTCCAGCCGGAGATGACGCCATCAACACCGGCAAATAAAAAGCGGGCAGCCTGTCCATTCGACAATTGAAAATCTGCTGTATTCGGATCGATGTTCGTCACCACGCCTGTTGGATTACCGCCGGTAGGCCCGCCGGGAGATGGAATAGCTACTTCGGGACGGGCTGCAAGCATATTGCCGTCCCTGTCGTACACCGTTGACACATGGCCTTCCTGCGAGCCAATCCATGCAATGCCCGTAGCACTAAAAGCAATACCCCATGCATTTAATAAATGCGGATCAACATGCGCCGCACCATACTCGTCGTTGTTAGCAACAAGGTTTACCTGTGTAAAATCTTTAAGCGATTGTGGATTTTTACGGGCCTGTGCAGTAAGCTCGTTCATGGCCTGGCCGGAAGAAGGCGCTGCTTCTTTTTTACAACCCTAGTTGAAGAAGCAAAGGAATAGAATGGCTGCACCTGTCAATGGCAGGTGGAAGACTTTGCTCATAGATCTGTTCATAAAAAAACAGTTTTAGATGATGAATAAAATGCAGTAATACAAGGGCAGGTCAAAGGGAACGAAATCGGTGCTGGTTGAAGTAGATACGTGAGGCGGAGAAAAAGGTTTGCTGGAAGAAAAGTTTCCCTGGTGTATTGTAGTGATGGGCTTGTACGTACCTCTATGTAATGGAAGAAGTTGTTTGGCCTTCTGCGTTTGTGAAAGCTCAGACCGATGCAATATGATAGCTAAGTGTTTCTATTTTCTCTATTTCAACAAATCATGCATTGAAACAA
>JBQCHB010000134.1:0-17939 GCA_051955075.1 Flavisolibacter sp. | reverse complement strand
AAGGGAAAAAGTGGCAGTGATCGCTCCCAAAAGTGAAGTGCCCCTGTACTTCGATGTGAGCGGCAGAGTGACGGACGAGAAGGGCAAGCCTTTGCAGGATGTTTCCGTGCAAAACAAAAATACAAGCCAGGGCACTGCTACAGATGCCAGTGGCAATTTTTCTTTAAAAGCTTCTGTTGGTGACTTATTGGAATTTACTTTCGTAGGCTATAAATCACGGCAATTTAAGGTAACGGCCGGCCAGGCAGCAATCAATATTTCCATGCAGCTGGATGTTTCAGAAATGAACAACATGGTGGTGGTCGGGTATGGTTCTGTCAGGAGAAAAGACCTGACCGGTTCTGTTTCTTCTGTTAATGTAGAAGAAGTAAAAAACGCTCCTTTCGTAAGTATCGACCAGGCACTTGCGGGCAAGGCGCCGGGGGTACAGGTCGTACAATCTGACGGGTCGCCAGGGGGAATGGCTAAGATCCGTATTCGCGGTGGTACATCACTTTTGGGCGGCAATGACCCATTATATATCATTGATGGCATACCGGTGCAAATTCAAAACAGGTACCTGCAAAGTGCTGCAGAAATTGTAAGCCCGGTAGAGCGCTTTGGCAATGACAACCCTGACAATACCATTTCGGGTTCTTTTACCCGCGGTCTGAACAGCCTTGGCGGGTTGAATATCAATGATATCGAAAGTATCGATATTTTGAAGGACGCCTCCGCTACTGCCATTTATGGTTCTAAGGCAGCCAATGGTGTGATCATCATTACGACCAAGAAAGGAAAAATGGATCAAAAGCCCGTGCTGGAGGCCAACTACTATGCAGGTATGAGTGTGCCTATCAAAGAAAAATTACTGAATGCGCAGCAGTACATAGCTATTATGCAAGAGGGCGCAAAAAACCTAAATGATGCAAGAGCAGCCATCAATCTGCAGCCCGATGCTCGTGCAACCAGTATTTTAACCGATCCTGGTTTCCTGGGCACCGCTAATACTGACTGGCTGGATTTGGTACTACGCAACGGGTTTTCACAAAATGCTGATATTTCTGTGCGGGGTGGCGGTAATGCTTCCCGTTACTACACTTCCCTGGCTTATACCAGTCAGAACGGCGCTGTTTTAGGGACTGACTTTAAAAGAGTATCTGGGAAAATCAACCTGGATAATGAGATCACGAGCCGGTTAAGAATTATTTCTAACCTCGATTATGGTTTTACAAAGAATAATATTACCAATGGCATTTACACGCAGGCCTTGTATATGCCGCCCACGCTTGCGGCGTACAACCCTGATGGAAGCGTCCATGTCATCCAGCCCAGCGACCTTGGGGGCTATGGTTACGAGGGATATCAAAACCCTCTATCGTTACTCAACGGTGTAAATAAATCCAACACCATTAATCTGTTGGGTTCCCTGGCTGCAGAATACGATATATTGAAGGCACTGAAATTTAAGTCGCTGGTGTCTGTTAACTACAGCAATTATCACCAGGACAATTACACGCCTTCAACGGCGCTGGTTTCTGCAAGCAACGGAACCAGCACGACGCCTGGAATCGCGACGCAGGCGCAAACGCAGGATGTCAATGTATTTTTCGAGAACACGCTTACATGGGATAAGCAGTTCAATAAAAACAACCGTATTAATTTGTTGGGTGGTACCTCCTGGCAAAAAAGCCGGTTTAACTCCTTTACCGCAAGTGGCCAGGGCTTTCCCGATGATAAATATCTGAATAACCTGTCTTCGGCGGCCTTAGCCTTGCCGCCTTCAGGTACTTCCGGCCAGAGCTCTTTATTGAGTTTTTATATGCGGGCGAACTATGCACTGATGGAACGGTATTTATTCACTTTCACAGGCCGTACCGATATTTCTTCCAAATTTCCGAAGAACAACCGCGTAGGCTATTTCCCGTCGGCAGGTATCGCATGGCGTTTGTCGGAAGAAAATTTTCTGAAAAATGTTTCATGGCTCAGCGAGTTGAAGCTGAGGGCCAGTGCCGGGTATACCGGAACGCAAAACATTGGCGATAATTTGTTTTATACTTTGTATAGTCCCGCCTCCTACGGCGGCACCAATGCACTAGTTCCTGCGCAGCTTGGAAATGAAGACCTGAAATGGGAAACAACCCTGCAAAAAGATGCAGGCCTCGACATAGCGTTATTTGATTCCAGAATACGGGCTGCAGTTGGATTATATGAAAAAACGACGGACGGCGTGTTGTACCTTACGACCGTAGCCAGCAGTTCCGGGTTCAGCAACCTGATTTCCAATATTGCCAAAATAAGGAACAGGGGATTTGAATTTGATCTGCGGGCCGATTTTATCCGTCACAAAGATTTTCAATGGACGGGTGCCATCAACCTGTCGCAAAACCATTCTAAGGTGCTGGCTATTTCCAATGACCTTGCGGTACAGGACAACGGCGTTGTACAATTTGGCAATACAGCGCTACGTGTAGGCCAGCCATTGGGTGTTTTGTACGGGAGAAAATTCCTGGGTCTTTTGAAGAACCAAAAGGAAGTGGATGATTATAGAAATACCAATCTTTTGGCACAATATGGCTTTTACCCTTACCTGGGTATTGGAGATCCTTCCTATTTGCTTGACCCGACACAGGGCGGTTATTTTAAAGACACCATCATCGGTCATGCGGAACCTAAGTTTTACGGCGGGTTCACTAACACGATTAATTATAAAAATTTTAGCCTTATTGCCTTGTTATCTTTCTCTTATGGTGGCGATATCCTGTATGTTGCAGACATTCAAAACCACGACCTGGCTTATTCTATCAACAAGAGCACAAGAATTTTGGATCACTGGTCGCCGGAAAACCCTGATTCGGAAAACCCGCGCCTGTTGCTTGGCGAAAGCGCTTCGGTGTACACAGCAAGTAACAATGTGTATGATGCGTCTTACCTGAAACTGAAGTCAATAACGCTGAATTATGAATTTTCCCAAAAGCTGCTGAGCAGGTTAAAAATGCGGAGTGCTTCTCTATATGTTTCCGCCTCCAATCTTCTTACGATCACCAATTATCCCGGTCCCGATCCTGAAGTGTCGAATGATCCTTACAGCATCATAGGCGGGTACAGTGACGTAGGCGGCTATCCTACCATTAAACAATACAATGTTGGACTGAGATTCGGATTCTAATTTTTAAATGCACAAACATGAAAAAACTTATCATCTATATATCGGCATTTGCCATATTTTCCACGCAGCAGGCTTGCAAAAAGGACCTGAATGCTTTGCCTGAAAATTCGAGGGTAGCTGAAGTAGCTATCACAGATGCCAAAACAGCTGAAATTGCCCTGAACGGAGCATATTACACTTTTGCCAATGCCACACCTATTAAAACGAACTGGCAATATCATGAACTGGGCCCTGCTATGTTAGCCGGCTATCTTGGTTATGGTTTTGGTGCCGTCGGCGAAGAAGAAAACCAAAATGATAATTTATGGGTCACTGATTATTGGGCTGAATCTTACAAAGTGCTGAGTGCTGCGAATGCCGTGCTGAAAGGAGTCGATGCCGTTCCTGAGGATGCTTTTCCCGCCAATCGTAAAAAGGAAATCATTGGGGAAGTTCATTTCTTAAGAGCTTACGCCCATTTCAAATTATTGAGCTATTATGGTGAGTGGTTCAAATTAAATAGCACAAACGGTGTGCTATTGCGTGATGAGGCTTCAACTAAAACAAACATATCGAAGGCGAGAAGCTCGGTCAAAGAGAGTTATGATTTTATTCTAGCCGACCTGGACGATGCCATTGGCAATGCGCCTTCAGAAAATGACAATTACTATGCTACAAAATGGGCGGCCATGGTGTTAAAAATGAGAGTCCTGATGAGCAGGGGTGAAGCTGCAGACTACCCGGAAGTGGTGAACCTTGCTAACGATATTATTCAAATCAGCCCTTATCAGTTGGAAGCAAAAACTGAAGACATATTTCGTTCTAAGGGTTTGTCCAGCAGTGAAGTGATCTTAGGCTTGAAGCCACAGGCCAACCAGGAAAAGGATTATTACAGTCGTAGTGCCCAATACTGGCCAGGCCACTCAGCCATGTATGTGGCCAAAAAAGCATTAAAGGACTTACTGACAAATGACCCAAGAAGCAGCTGGCTTGTGGGAGGCCCCAACCCTTACAGTGCCTACTCTCCCGACACTTATTTTTTCACCAAGTATATAGCTCAGGGAGGTACCCCGACACCGGCTACTGAAACCTATTATGCCATGCGTTTGTCTGAAGTTTATTTATTAAAGGCAGAAGCAATTGTAAGGTCCGGCGGCAGTTTGTCTGACGCAAAAACGGCTGTAAAAGAGGTTATGTCACATGCGGAGATAAGTGATTTTTCAGCTATCGACAATGCTAATACACCAGCGGATCTTTTATTGCAGATTTATTATGAAACCGTGAAAAGCCTTGTGGCCGAAGATGGACAGGAATGGATGGCTTTATTACGTTTAGACTTTAATACCGTAAAACAGATCAAACCAACGATCACTACACAAGCCCAATACATTTTACCAATACCGCACGAGGAATTTGTATATAACCCGGCGATCGGAGATCAGAACCCCGGGTATAGTAAGTAAGATATCAATAACATGATTTGCCAGGAACGAATAATTCCCCGGGCAATTTATCGGCAAGCTGTTTAAAAAAAATCAAAATGAAGTATAGATTTTTTTATGCGATCATACTTTTAGCCTTCGCTTGTGCATCAAATACTGCATGGGCCCAGAACGGGCATTCTAAAAGCCCTCTAAAGGTGCTCTTTGTTGGATATGACCCGTCAAAGCCTTTGCCTGAATTCAGCAGGTCCTATCCCGGTATGATGAGTAAGGAACAATTCATCGCAGAGTACCCGGTACGCATGCCTGCTTTCAAAACGCTGTTGAGTGACTATTTTGCTGAAGTCAGGACCATGGATTGCCGCGACTGGAAACCCGCCGATTCTGATCCTTTTGATGTAACCATTTTCGATTTTAAAACCACTCCGCTGGAAGAGGCACGAACGGAGCAGGGAGCCAATGGAGAAACGAAATACATTCCTGCAAAATATCTTCCGGACAACTTCTCAAAGCCTGTAGTTTTCATCGCCAGTACCGCGGATGAAATGGGCAGAGCTATAGGACTTAAGCTCGACTGGCTTTGCCTTTGCCTTGATGCCGATGCGCACCATGTAAACCTGCATCATCCCATTTTTAGAGGTCCCCTTGAGCAGGTGACGCCTACAATGGAAATGAAGAAAACACCCGATGGCATTTACCATTACACCACCGGAGACACTGTTCCAAAAGAGATACCCATGTGGCGGGTGCAGCAGGTAGGATACCTTGACAGCAAGGATGTCAGAATAGGATTGGTGTCGCGTGGGAACCGGTTTGCAGAATCGCCCGACGCAGAAATTATTTCCAGCGGTGTTTGTGCCAAAGACGTCGGCGCAGTGGCGTTGGGCAGACACGGTAACTTCTTTTTGTGGGGCTTTAGTGCATCGCCGGCACAAATGACTGATGAAGCAAAGAAGGTCTTTGTGAATGCGGTGGCGTATATTAAACAGTTTGACGGAAAAACTCCCATTGCCCGGAAATACAACGACCGCATGGCTACGACTGATGATGTACGTGAGATTGTTGCTAACACCTCGCGAAAAAGTTATGAAGAATATGTAAAAGAAATAGAAGCATTTAACGCACAAAATGTGAAGGAGAAAAAAAGGATAGACGATAAAAAGGCCGCCGGGCTGCAATTGACATCTTCAGAAGAAACATCGCTGCAATACCTGGGGCATGAGCAAAAAATAGAAACATGGGAACAGTATCTGAAACAGATCATGGGAAAATTCGCTGCGCAATTTGGTACCAATGCGGCAGGATTTCAAAAATACATGACTGATAATTTCGGCTACCTGTATTGTGATCCCGATAAATTTTTCGATTATTCCATTGATGAAGATGTACGACGAATTGGTATCTCCAATCACGATGTAAAACTGCTTGAAAAATGTATCGACATGCTGAAGAATAACAAGCAGCCAGACCTCGCCCTTAGGGTGTTGAAAAGATACACAGCAGAAAATTTTGCCACCGCTAACGAATGGCGTAGCTGGTTTTTAAAAAACAAAAGCAAATTGTTTTTTACAGAAACCGATGGGTACAAGTTTATGGTCAATACGTATAACCGATGAAGATCTTTTTATTGGTCATTTTGTTGCCGGCATTATCTGCCAGCGCACAATCGAAGCTGGATATAAAGGTTCAGGAAGCTGCCAATCACTTGACATGCCTGCCCCCCAATGAGAGCAACCCGGTCACTATCAATGTGCAGGCGGTAAATGAAGGGGATAGCATGGCTGTTATTGTCAAAGCGTCAATGGCACCCGGGTGGCATATCTATGCCTATGTGCCATCTACGCAACCTTATATCACGATCGAGCAGATACTGCACTTGCCTGAAAACATTAAAGCAGTTGGACAGTGGCAAAAGACAGAGCCCGAAGCCTCCTCGGATGAACCCGGCGTGTTGATCTACGAAGATGAAGCGGTGTTCATTCACAAAGCGGTAAAGCTTTCACCAACGAAAACCAGAGGGGTAATTAAAGCGGGTCTCTATTATCAAACCTGTAACCTGCGGCAATGTCTTCCGCCCAAAGAAAAAATATTTGAATTGTCGCAATAGCTAAAATCCAGGCGTTGCAATACAATGAAAATTAATTTGAAAACTTAAATAACGAATTAAACTGATAATGTAAATGAAAGCAATCACGTACAGCAAACTGAAATGCCTTACGGTCGTTTTTTTAATCTGCGGAGCGACTTCGTATGCCCAGGAAGTAAAATTCTCCGGCATGGCCAATAAAAAATTTGATGGAGATAAAATTGTCATCTACAACCGCACAGGCCTGCACGATTCGATGTTCATAAAGGATGGCCGCTTTTCCTACACCATTCCCTATAAAGAGCCTGGCTTGTATATGTTTTATAGTGAACTGGAGATGAAAACCAAAGGAGGCTACACGCCATACGCTATTATGGTAACAGAACCAGGTGTGATCAAGATCGATGCGAACGTTGAAAACCTTTCCGATTCAAAGGTCAGCGGCTCGAAGGAAAATGCACTCTATAAAAGTTTTTCTGCGCAAAGTGGCAAGGCACAAGAGAAGGTTATGAATACGCTCTACGACACTTATGGAAAAGACTTCGTAAACAATCGTAAACCAGATACCGCCGATAGCCGCTATAAGCAAATGGTGCAGGATTATTACAAGTTAAGCGATGCCAACCAGAAAGATGAATTGGAAAGGCTGAAGAAATTCGTAAAGGACCATCCCGACTCCTATACAGCAGTTTATTTGGTGGACGGTCTTGGCAGGAGTATGGAATTGCCTGAATTGGAAGACCTGTATGCAAGCCTGTCCTCAAAGTACAAAGACAGCCGGAGTGGTAAGTCCATCGCTACAGGCATAGAGGCGCGGAAAATAACGGCCATTGGTAAAACAGCACCTGATTTCACGCAACCGGACACCCTGGGTAACGCCGTTTCCCTGTCAAGCCTTCGCGGTCAATATGTGTTGGTTGATTTTTGGGCAAGCTGGTGTGGTCCCTGTCGTGCAGAAAATCCAAATCTTGTCAAAACGTTCAATAAGTATAAGAATAAGGGCTTCACTGTATTGGGAGTCTCACTCGACCAGCCCGGTAAGAAAGAGGCATGGCTGGGGGCTGTTCACAAAGACAACCTAACATGGACGCAGGTTTCTGATCTTAAATTTTGGGATAACGAGGCGGCAGTTTTATATGGCATAAAAGCCATTCCCTCCAACCTGCTGCTTGACAAAGACGGGAAAATCATTGCCAAAGATTTAAGAGGCGAGGACCTGGATAAAAAGTTGGCGGAGGCATTAGGCGATTAACTGGCTAATTGCCAATTGCCAACTTATATACACAACCACGTTTGAAAAAATTGAATTTAAAAACATAGTCCAATGATCAACAAATTCACAATGCTTTCAGCTGGCATATTATTAGTGACAATAGCTGTCGCCCAACCGAAGCCTTTTTCTATCGCTGGCAATATCAAAGGGAAAACGGGTGGTTATGTTTACCTGAGCTATTCCGATGATGAAACAATGGGATACAAGAGGGACAGTGCTTTAATTGAAAATGGACACTTCTCCTTTAACGGAGCGTTGACGGGTCCCACACAAGCGATGGTCAGCTTCAACCGCCAGCCTATGTCCTTCGACGAAATTGCGCAATTGTATCTCGTTCCCGGCAATATGCAACTTTCATTAAATAAAAACAACATCAGCGCTGGCGCCATTTTGAAGGGATCGCCGGTACAGGTGGAAGCTGATGCACTCGCCCAGGCCAAAGAGCCTGTAATGGCACAATTGAAGCCATTTTCTACAGCTTATGACAAGGCAAATGCTGTTTACCGGGACGCGATCAAGGCAAAGAAAGATGAAGCAACACTGGAATCTTTGAAGGAGGCTGCCAATAACGCCAAAGATGCCATGGATCCCTTCTACGAGCAAATAAAAAAGATCGAATTAGATTTTATGGATAAACATCCTGCGTCTTATGTTACCGCTTCGCTGCTTCGGTACAGCATTAGCGCTATGAGCCTGCAGGAAGGAGAGGAACGTTATAATAAACTTACCGACGAGATAAAAAGCAGCGGTTTGGGCACTGCGTTGAAGAAGGAAATTGACGGGCTGCGTATGGGCTCTCCCGGCGCCAAGGCGTACGTATTTGCTTCGAACGAACTACGAGGCGAGCCGCTAAGTTTAGCGGACTATAAAGGCAAATATGTACTGGTTGATTTTTGGGCTTCCTGGTGTGTACCGTGCAGAAAAGGCAATCCGCACCTGCTTTCACTTTACTCAAAATACAAGGGCCAAGGACTCGAGATCATTGGCGTATCAGATGATGACAATAATCATGAAGCCTGGAAGAAAGCTGTGGATAAAGATGGCATCGGCGTTTGGAAGCACGTATTGAGAGGACTGAAATATGAGAATGGGAACTTTGATAGAACCAATGATATCAGCGAGAAGTATGGCATACACAGTTTGCCTACCAAGATCCTCATAGATCCCAATGGTGTGATCATTGGCCGCTACGGTGGCGGAGGTGGAAACGACGAAGCCATGGACAAAAAGTTTGCAGAAATTTTTGGAGAGTAAGCAATTGGAGCCCATGCATTGGAGGTTGCGATTTCTCTGCAGGCAAGAGACTGAAATAGCTGAGTCCTTAAAATCCTATCCTTCTTTACAAACACCAATATTTTTTTCAAATACATTTTTCATTTCACGGTATAAAAGAGTTTTATGATCAACAGGCTTAAACAATTTCTGCTAAACGTGTTTGATTTTTTCTCCTTTCTTTTTGAAGACGAAAAAAAAACTGAAGCAGTGCAGAACAAAAGCGAATACGAAGCCATTATCAAACACCGGGATGCCCTTCCTCACTAAAAAAAATAATTATGTTATTAAGGAAAATAAAAAACCTTGGTACCGTCCTTTTATTATCGACATCGGTAGCCTATGCACAAAAAACAAAAGTTTCGGGCATTATTGCAGGCTTGAAGGAACCTTCATTGGTTTTCTACTATGCCGCCGGGGATTCTTCAAAGAGTGACACGGTTGCTGTAAAGAATGGAAAGTTTACATGGAATGTAACAATGCCTGAGCCTGAAAAAGTTTATGTCTTGTTTCCAAGCAGGATGGTAGAATTTTTTGTCGAAAAAGGCAACATCAAGATCACTGGGCATATTGATTCGTTGGATCAATTAAAGATCACTGGCTCTAAAACCCAGGATGAGGCAGAGGCTTTTGAAAGGTCTTTAAAAGACGTCACCGACCAGGAAATGCCGCTTTATGAAAGTTATGGTAAAGGAAGCAAAGAAGAACAAATATCACTGGAAGCAAAACTGGACGAACTTAGAATGCAAAAAAGGGCAAGAGCCGATAAATACATTGCCGCACATCCCAAAAGTGCATTCAGTGTAAGTTTGGTGGCCGATAGGGCTGCCATGGGCGATTATGCTGATGTAAAAAGGATATATGACCTGTTGGAACCCTCAGCACAGCAAACTGTTGCAGGCAAGCAATTAGCCAAACGCCTCATTGTATTACAACGCAGTTCCATCGGGGAAGCCATGCTCAACTTCACACAAAATAATACGGAAGGGCAACCGGTGCGGTTTTCTGATTTCGAAGGCAAGTATGTGTTTGTTGATTTTTGGGCAAGCTGGTGCCATCCCTGTCGTGCCGAGAACCCCAATGTGTTGAAAGCGTACAATACGTATAAAGACAAAAACTTCACGGTAATCGGGGTATCCCTGGATGACAATGGAGATAAATGGAAAAAAGCCATAAAAGATGATAACATGCCATGGACGCAGGTGTCCGACCTGAAGGGATGGAAAAACGAGGTTTCCACTTATTACGGTATCATGGGTATTCCCAGCAGCTTATTAGTAAATCCGCAGGGAAAGATCATTGCTAAAAATTTAAGAGGAGAGGCGCTCAATCTAAAATTAGCAGAATTGTTCGAATGAATACCTAGTCATTCATGCGTTCGAAGAATTGTAATAACAGGCAAAAAAATGTAAAAATGAAAATAATTAAAAAAACAAGTGCGGTTATTCTTTGCTCATTATTGGTTTTGGCCGGATGTACGGGCAGTGAAAGCCAAAGCAAAAATGAAGGATACACCGTCAAGGGCACAATAAAGGGTGTTCAGCAGGGAACCATCAAGCTGGTGAATTACAATGAGGATGACCGCACCTCAACCACTGTCGATAGCGCTGAAATCAAAAACGGAAGTTTTGAAATGCGGGGCCAATTGGATGCGGCTCAAATGGCCACTGTTATGATTGAACCCGGAAACTTGTCGTTCGCCATATTTTTAGAAAACAAGCCACTGACCATTACAGTTGATACGGCCGGGTCTAACTATTATGATTATACGATGTATGGTGGCGACAAAGGTGGAAGCATCAAAAATTTTACGGAAACAGGGTCTCAGAATTTTGATGACTGGACAAAATATCAAAACGATCCGGGTCAAAAAAAATATGAACCGGTTTTTGCCGACCTCAGTCAAAAAATTCAAACCACGAAAGATGTGGATCAGCAATACCGCTACAGAGATCAAATGGATTCGGTAAGAAAAATATTGAATGGCTGGAAAGCGGAACAGGTAAAAAATTATATAGACAAAAACCCCTCTTCGGTAGCCGGTGCTTATATGCTCAGAGATTTATACACCTGGTATACCGATCTGCCGTTTGGCGATATGCAGGCTATGGTAACAGGTTTTCGGGGCGAAGCTAAACAATCGAAATATTATAAGAGTCTGGAGGATATACTCGCAAAACGTAAAGCAGTAATGCCTGGAAGTATAGCACCCGATTTTACCCTGTTGAAAAGAGACAGTTCCCGTTTCACCCTGTCTTCCACCAGGGGAAAATACATGATGATTGATTTTTGGGCAAGCTGGTGTCATCCATGCCGCCAGGCAATTCCTCATTGGAAAGAAGTATATGCTAAATATCATGACAAGGGGTTCGATATCGTGAGTGTTTCTGACGATTCGAAATGGAAAGACTGGTTCAAAGCAATGGACCAGGAAAAAATGCCGTGGGCCCAGGTGTGTGATGAATTTCCGTTGAAGAACATGCCGGCCAGGATAGGCTCCCTGTATATGACCACTTACATACCTTTTTATGTCTTGCTCGATAAAGATGGAAAAATACTGGTGTACTCGGGCGATGAAAGTAAGATTGATGAAAAACTAACAGAGGTTTTTGGTAGCTAACTACATCCGAAAGTAAATTATGAAACATATAGTCCTCCTCCTTTTTTTCGCTGTTTTTGCAAATGCGGCGCGGTCGCAACAGGCAAGCAACCATTTTATTTTAAAGGGTACGATCACAGGTAAAGACACCGGACGGATGTACCTGCATTATACCAATGCTGACAATAAGAGAACAACGGACAGTGCTGCAATTGCAAACGGCAAGTTTTCATTTAAAGGAAGCATCAGCGAGCCTACAATGGCCTACCTGCAGCTCAAAGAAGAAAAAAGAAGCCAGAACAACGCCGCCAGCTTTTTTATGGAACCTTCTGCAATGACGGTTTCGTTACCGTTGAACAACTTCAAGGCTGCAAAATTTACAGGTTCCAAAATACAAAATGAATATGCGGAACTGACCGCGAAAAAACAAAAAGTACAAGAACGTTGGAAGATTGTGATGGATACACTTTCTGCCGTCAACACAAGAAGCAATGTCGCGTTCCAGGAATTAAAGAACTGGGTATTGCAACTCTATGAAGCTGAGATGAAGGAATTGGATTATGATTTTTTTATTAAACATCCGCAATCTCCGGTTACGGCGAATATGTTGCGTTTTTATGTAAGTTCTGTTTCGTTGGATTCATTGCAGGCGCTTTACAACCGGTTGGGAAAAAAGACGCAGCAGTCTCCTGATGGAAAATCCTTGGCTCACGAAATTGCTAAAATTCGGGCCGGCTCACCTGGCAGTATAGCTGCTGATTTTTCAACCAAAGACATTCATGACAATAAATTAAGTTTATCAGATCTCAGGGGTAAATATGTGCTGCTCGACTTTTGGGCCAGTTGGTGTGTTCCATGCCGCAAGGGCAATCCCCATCTAAAAGAATTGTATTCAAAATACAAAGATCGCGGCTTCGAGATCATTGGCGTTTCAGATGATGACTCAAAACCGGATGCATGGCATAAAGCAGTCGAAAAAGATGGCCTGCCCTGGAGGCATGTGCTCAGGGGATTTGACATGCAAAAATTAATGAACAACCAGCCCAATGAAAAAGACATCAGTGAGAAGTATGGCATACACAGTTTGCCTACCAAGATCCTGATTGATCCCAATGGTGTGATCATTGGCCGGTACGATGAACAGGAAAATGCATTGGATGAAAAGCTGAAAGAAGTTTTTAATTTATAATAAACCGTGTTAGAAATGGAGCGCTAAGCCAAGATGAAATAGGGGATTCCAACGCCCGCTGGTGTAAAGGATGATATGAAAAACCAAACACATTTCTGGAGATGAATTTTTTTTAAAGCAGCCGCTTTACAACTGGTGTGGCAACCCTGAAGGTAGGTTCGGGTATTTAGCGCCTGTGAAAAATAGGTTAGCTATGCAGTTGGAAAGATTTATCTGGACATTCATGGGTATCAAACGCAAAAAGCGCCTTATTGTTGGGGCGCTTTTTGCGTTTTATTTTTGCAGAAAGAAATTGTGCAATGAAGCATCTCTAAAGTAAAGCTCTAAATTGCTTACCTTTTGCGCATTAAACTGCCTATGTATGATGAAGATTGCAAACGATGATTATGCACTATGGCAATCTTTTAAAGACGGGGACAGGGATTCTTTCCAGGCAATCTACTTTCATCATTTTCCTCATCTTTATGAGTATGGCATGAGGCTGGTGGGCGATAAAGAGCTGGTGAAGGACTGTATTCATGACCTGTTTATTAAAATATGGAACAACAGGTCTAACCTAGGCGATGTTACAGCGATCCGGTCATATCTATTGGTTTCCCTTCGAACCACTGTTTACAACAAGCTAAAGCAACAAAGCCGACTGGTGGCCACCGAGATAAGCGATAGTTATCCCTTCGAAATGGTCTTTTCAGTAGAGTCGGAGTTTATTAAAAAAGAAACGCATTCTGTACAGGGGCAACAATTGGTTGAGGCGCTTAACCACCTGACATCGCGACAAAAAGAAGTAATTTATCTGCGCTATTTTGAGGAGCTCGAATATGAAGACATCGCCGCCATTATGAACATTACAGTCAAAGCCACTTATAAATTGACGGCAAGAGGATTGGAAAGTCTTCGTCACATTTTGAACCTTCCAAATGCTTCACTATTAGTACTTCTTTTACTGGCAAGGTCTGAGCTGTTTTGATACGTTGTATGCGTGTAAAGGTTGTTGGACATTGTCTGAATTTAAAAGCAAGCTGGCCGACCACTTATTGGCGGCGCTTTACTTCCCGACCCACTAAACAGGCAGGCCCGAAAAAGGCCAAAAAAAACTTCTTTTGATGGGGTAAAAAATTTAAGCAGCCTGTCCTGACTAAAGGAGATGACCCGTTTGCTTTGCTAAAACCGGATAATAATGCCAAAGAATTATGAGACGTATAGTGCAGCTGAATTTTTAGAAGATGCCTTCTTTATTGAATGGATTAAGTATCAAACACCCGAGGCCGAACAATTCTGGAGGGCGTGGCTACACAGTGGTCCCGCTAATGCAGGGGCGCTGCGGGCGGCGGAACTTCAGCTAAGAGCCTTGTTATCGGCACAGCGTATCGCCGGTGCTGACACCGAGGCGGTGCAGGTTTGGGAGCGGGTTCAGCTTAGCCTGCAGGAGCAACCGGCAACCGTGCATGAAAGCAAAGTCCGGAAGTTGCGCAGGACTCAGCCTTTATACAGGACATGGTGGGCGGCAGCGGTGCTTTTGTTTGTAATTGTTGGTTTATGGTTTTTAGCTGGACGCGATAAGAGCGTAAGCCCTCCAATAGCAGCTGCTCCGATGGTGCAGCAGGATATTGCTCCTGGAGGAAATAAGGCCATACTAATGCTGGCTGATGGGAGTAAGGTGCTGCTCGACACGGCAGGCAATGGCGCTTTGACCAAACAGGGTAACGTAACGGTGATCAAATTGAACGGACAACTGGCCTATAATAGGCAGGGAAGTAGCGCTGCCGAGGTGCTCTTTAATACCGTTACAACCCCCAGGGGCGGGCAATATCAGTTGATACTCGCCGATGGCACCAAGGTGTGGCTCAATGCTGAAAGCTCTCTTCATTTTCCTACTGTTTTTAACGGAAAGGAAAGAAAGGTAGCGCTGACTGGTGAAGGTTACTTTGAAGTAGCGCATAACGAAGAAAAGCCTTTCCACGTAACCGTTAATGATATGGATGTACAAGTGTTGGGTACGCATTTTAATATCAATGCCTATAGTGATGAGGCCGCGGTGAAGACTACGCTGTTGCAGGGCCGCGTCAAAGTAAGTAAGCGGGGGCAGACAGTGCTGCTATATCCTGGTCAGCAAGCTCAGGCTGCCGCGACATCTCCCGGTATTAAAGTGATGTCGGATGTAAACCTGGACGAGGTGATGGCCTGGAAGAACGGTTATTTTTCATTCCATAATGCTGACATCCAAACCGTCATGAGCCAGTTTGCCCGTTGGTATAATGTGACAGTAGAATATAAAGGCGCTGTGCCGCAGCGGGCATTCGAGGGGGAAATACAGAGAGACCTTGTGTTGTCGCAAGCCCTGAAATTACTGGAGAAAAATCATGTGCATTTTCGAGTAGAAGACAAGAAGATTATAGTAACGCCTTAGGAAAAAGTATAGGGAACTTAAACAAAAGCCAGAAATGCTGCGAACATCTCTGGCCGGCGCTTGGGTCAACCCAAATAAATAAAACCGCTAGAAACGTCATTTATTCTTAAACCCAAACACTGCAAATTATGCAATTAATGAGTCATTGTACGTTATTTCCTACACGCCAAATGAGGCTAGCTATGAAATTGACCGTTTTTTTACTCGCTGCTTGCTTCCTGGAGGCATCCGCGACTGGGTATGCTCAAACTGTTAGTTTTTCGGGCCGGAATGTTCCGCTCAAAAAAGTGTTTACGGCCATCAAAAGTCAAACAGGCTATGTGTTTTTTTATGACGCTGCTCTATTAAAAGAAGCCAGGCCGGTGACGGTTGAACTAAGGGAGGCGCCTTTATCAACAGCTCTGGCTGAAGTCTTTAAAGACCAGCCGTTCACCTGGGTAATAGAGAACAGAACAATTACTCTTGTTGAAAAACAGGAGAAAGGGCATGTGCCAAATGCAGCTCTGACAATAATGCCATCGCCTTTCCAGGTGCGCGGTACTGTGAAGGATGTCAATGGAACTGCACTTGCCGGTGCATCAGTTCTTGTAAAAGGAAGTTCACAGGGAACAACTACTGATATAAACGGCGGTTATAGCATGGAAGCAGGAGATGAAAATAGTGTGCTCATTTTTTCTATGGTGGGATATATTACCCAAACGGTGCCGGTTAAGGGCCGTCATACCATAGATATCGTGATGGCCGTTGAATTAAAGCAACAGGACGAAGTAGTGGTCGTCGGGTATGGTACAGCCAACCGGAAAGATCTGACAGGCGCCGTATCTTCCATTAGCGGGGAGGAGTTAAATAAAACGCCCAATGCCCTCTTTGATGCTTCCTTAACCGGCAGGGCGCCGGGTGTGCAGGTGGTAAAATCTTCCGGTGCGCCAGGTGCGGTCGCCGCTATTCGGATTCGCGGGGGTACATCAGCTATTGGCAATAACGAACCGCTGTATGTAATTGACGGCGTACCAATAGAAGCGGGCGATGGTTTTGGTAATGCGGCCTATCAAAATGATTACCGCTATAAAATGCCGCCCATCTCCAATATCAACCCCGAGGATATCGAAAGTATCGACATTTTAAAAGACGCCTCTTCTGCCGCTATCTATGGTTCCAGGGCAGCTAACGGGGTAGTGATCATTACCACGAAACACGGAAAGAAATCCGGGGGAACTGCTATTAACTTTGGCTATAGCAGTTCTTTCGACAGGTTTGCCAATTATAAATACTCGATGTTGAACGCCGATGAGTATCACCAGGTGGTAAAGGAAGCTTATACGAATGCGGGTACGGCCTTACCTCCCAATTATATCGCCTATAACGGCGCCAATACCGATTGGGTGGACCTGACCACCCGTACAGCGGCTTCAAATAACCTGTACCTGAATGTAGGTGGCGGAACCAAAGATGGTACAACATTGTACTCCTTATCGGGAGGTCTGACTAAACAGAACGGAGTCATTCGTTTTACCGATTTTGAAAGGAGAAACCTTAGAACCAGCCTGGAAACTACGCTATTCGGTAAGCTGAGGTTTGGCACCAAGATCAACTACAGTGCGACGGAAAACTCTGGCAGCGGAACGGGGCAATTTTATACCATTATGAAATACCGGCCTGATGTACCGCTATACGACAGCGTCGGAAATTTTGGGGCTTCGCCGGACAGCGTCAACTCCAATCCTTTTGCACGCATCAGTCAAATCTCAGAGATCAGTAACCAGGGAATGCTGATGAGTTTTTTTGGCGAGATAGAAGTGTTCAAGGGGTTGAAGTTCCGTTCTACTATTTCTTCCAATCAAAATAAAGGAACCAATGTGCGCTATACCCCGAGCACTGATGTATTTGAAATCAGGAATGGCCGCAAGGGTAGCCGCAACGATTATATTTATTCGAGTTCGTCAACCATTTTTGACAACACGCTGACTTATGATCATCGCTTTAATCAGCATACGGTTAATTTGTTGGGCGGTGCTTCCTTTACAAAGGTGAATAATGAATTTACCTCGCTCTCGTCAACCAATTTCCAGGATGATGATGTTCTGAACAACCTGGGCTCCGCCGGTTCCATACAAACCTATAGCAGCGGCGGTGGCGTGTCGGGACTGTCTTCTTATTTTTTGCGCAGCAATTATAATTACAAGAGCAGGTATTATATAACGTTTACCGGTCGGGCCGACCACTCCACAAAGTTTGGTCCTGAAAACCGCTGGGGCTTTTTCCCATCCGGTGCCCTGGCCTGGAAGGTCTCCAATGAAGACTTTATGCGGGAGCTATCTTCTGTGGATGAACTTAAACTAAGAGTTTCTTATGGCAAGACCGGTTCAGCCAATTTTTCCGATTTTCAGTATGCCACCTTTTTCGGTTCCGGTAGTTTCTACAATGGCTATAATGGTGTTATTGCCAATACCATACCCAATCCCGACATCCGCTGGGAATCTACCTACCAGTTGGATGTGGCGGCGGACTTTTCGCTTTTTAAAAACAAGTTGTACGGAAGCCTGG
>JBQCHB010000133.1:0-4711 GCA_051955075.1 Flavisolibacter sp. | reverse complement strand
GTCCTTTCTTGCTAATGCGCTTTGCAATCCCTGGATATAATTGTCTTTGGAACTAATATTCTCCAAAGATTTTTTAATGCTCTCGGCCTGCGAACTGGAAATAACAGAAAGATCCTTCAACTGGTTTACAACCGTATTGTTGTTCTCTTTTAAAAAATCAATTTGTTTATTCAAGCCTGCAATCTCTGTTTCCAGCAAGGCTTTGCGGCGGGAAGCTTCGGCTTCTTCATCACGGCATTTTTTCAGATCATCCTGCACTTGCATGTAAAAACTATTCAGCTTTGCGTATTTATCCTGCTCAGATTTTAATTGCTTTCGGCTTACGCAGGAAGTAAAGGCTACTACAACAAGGGAAAGGAAAAGCAGATGGCGGCGTTTCATAAAAAAAATTTAAGTGAGTAAATATTTCGTACGCAAAGTGGTTGCGTAAATTTTATCGTTTCAAAAGTAATTGTCAAAAACGGAAACGCTGAGGCGAAAAGCGTTTTAATGCTTAACAAATTCTTAAAGCATGCAAAAATTCAAAAGTTTAAAAGTGTTTTTATTCTATGCATTTTTCAATTCTTCAAACACACCCGTTTGTTTGTTTTTTCGAACATTGCTGGCATTGAAGTAGCGGCCATTCATAGCCACATACACGCCAGCCGGCAGCGTTTGTACAAAAGCCAGCGCACTGCCCAAATTAAACAGTCCGTCGGAAGAACCGAATTTATAGGGTATCATGGCGCCTGTCAGTACAATGGTTTTATCTTTTATTTTTTTAGATAAAAGTTGCGCAGTTTCTGCCATGGTATCGGTACCATGTGTGATAATGATTTTTGTTTCGGGACTTTTGATACAATGCTCTGCAATCAGTTCGCGGTCATCACCCGTCATTTCCAAACTATCTACCATCATCAGCGTTCTGATTTCAAGAGGCACTAAATTCCTTCCCAGTTCCAGCATTTCGGGCAGTTGCGAATCTTTAAAATACAATTGTCCTGTCAGTTCGTTATACTCTTTGTCAAATGTGCCGCCGGTAATAAAAATGCGAATGCTCATAGTTTGAAGATTGCGGTAAAATTAGGGAGAATGACTATGTGCCACGCTAAGTCCTGCTATTTAACTTCTGTTGTTCCTATAGCTATTGGGGCACACTTCAGCGTTCGTTAATTCTATGGAGTGGTTCATTGTTCATGAACGTTATATAATCAGAAGCCTGATATGAACTATCAACTATGAGCCATGCACTCATTAATGCGAAGCTTCCTTCTCCATATTTTTTCCGACAACATAGCCAATTAAAGCACCTATCAAAGCACCTATAATCAATGCTACGTAATTATCACCTGCGGCAAAATAACTTACAATCAATCCAAACACACCAAAGAGGATGGCCCATGTAGTTCTTCCTTTTGTTCTTTGCCTGGCAGGAATATCGGCGGGCTTGCGGTACTCATGATGGCCAGGACGTTTGCGGCTTTGTGGCATAAAACTTTTTCTGAAAAGGTAGAAAAAAACTGTATTAGTTTCAATGATTCTCATCAGAAATATACAATTCATTACAAAAATTATTTCTGCTACATTAGCTTCCATGAAGGCCGCAAGCAGTAACGAAATCAAACAGGAATTAAAGGAACTATCGCAAAGCAAACTGGTAGACCTGTGTTTGCGCCTGGCACGTTTTAAAAAAGAAAATAAGGAATTGCTTACTTATCTTTTATTTGAAGCGGACAATATAGAAGCTTACATAGATAATGTAAAACAGGAAATGGATGAAAACTTTACTGAAATAAACACCTTGAACATTTATTACGCTAAAAAAAGTCTACGTAAGATTCTACGTATTACTAACAAACATATTCGCTACACTGGCAACAGGCAGGCCGAAGCAGAGTTGCAGCTGCACTTTTGCGAAAAGCTGCAGCACTCCGGCATCCGCTTTCAAAAAAGCACAGCACTCAATAATATATATCAATCGCAAATAAAAAAAATAAAAGCCGCTATTGCCACCATGCACGAGGATCTGCAACATGATTATTTAAGAGCTGTGGAAAAATTAGTGTAATGTCCCTTACTCAAACTTTACCTGTAAACCCACACCTACTAAAGATTTTAATTGTACGGCAGCCGACTTGCCATCGCTGCCAAACATGCGTACATCATCATCATAAATAAGATCAACATTCCAGGTGGCTGATAGCACTTTGGACAATTTTGCAGAGAGCACATTGGTCATAAACACGTCTATCTTACCGGGATTGTGCTTGTAATTTGAAAACAAGTCAAGCCGTCCTTTGTAGCTAACAGGTTTCTCTACATTGCTCATATAAGATGCAGAAGCAAATGCGCCCAACTCGGACCGGCTGTGTTTGCCCGGTTCTACGCCATACGCACCTCTTGCCGAAAGCGTATCGTTTTTTACAATGATCCACCGTTGGGTAATAGGAGATATGAAAAATGAGAACCGGTCATTTGGCTTATAATCCATACCTATGCTGGCTAATAAGTAAGCAGGTGATAAAAACGTGGAGGAAAAAGTTTTGATGTCATTTTCATAAGTATAACCTTTGAAAAATTGCGACCGGAAATCTACCAAAGCTGTGGCATTCCATTTTTCAGAAACCTTACGGCCATATTTGGAAAGCAAATCAATACGGTCATCATTTTTGCGGGCGCCCAGGCTGCTGGTACGTACATAGCCAAAGTTAAAATCAAGCGTATTGTCCCAACTGTGCTTGTCCTTTTTATAAAAAGCATATAAGTTTAAAATAGAGTTGACAGCCAAAGAAAAATTATCGCCTCCGGCGGCCCAATTGTTTAAAGAGCCTTGCGCCAGGTTAAGGTTGTAAACACCACCGCGTTTCCATTCTTTTTGAAGAGTATCTTCTGGTTTTGTGATCGTTATTTTGGCGTCCTTACTTAAGTTTTTTACGGTTTCATCCTGAGCTTTTGCTGCTATCGTAATAAATAGCAAGGCGGTCAATACATACTTTCTCATGCCACAAAACTAAAAAACAGATTAACTGCAAGAATTAATTTTGCCCACGACTGCTAAAAAAACTATGGCTAGCTGCACTAATAACGAGAAAACTTTATTGGTGCGGCGCTGAAAATTGCAAGGTTATAATCTGGTCAGAAGTTTGCTGTTTTTAAAACACAATTTTAAAAATGTCTTTATTATTTGAACCGCTTACTATAAGGTCTGTAACATTTAAAAACCGGATTGCTGTATCGCCTATGTGCGAATATTCCTCGGAGGATGGATTCGCCAACGACTGGCACTTAGTACATTTGGGCAGCCGTGCTGTTGGCGGCGCTGCATTGGTGATGGCAGAAGCAACAGCTGTTTCACCGGAGGGAAGAATTACCCCATCGGATTTAGGTATTTGGAAAGATGAACACATTGCCAATCTTAAACGCATTACACAATTTATAGAAACACAAAATGCAGTGCCCGGTATTCAATTGGCACATGCTGGACGCAAAGCCAGCCATCATGTACCGTGGAATGGGGGAGAAGCATTAACTACCGCGGAAGGCGATTGGCAAACACTGGCGCCAAGTGCTATTGCTTTTAAAGAAGGTGAGCCTGTACCCAAAGAAATGAGTAAAGATGACATTGTACAATGTATTGCTGATTTTAAAGCAGCTGCACAAAGGGCTTTGCAAGCAGGCTTTAAAGTGATTGAAATTCATGCGGCACATGGCTATTTGATTAACGAGTTTTTGTCTCCGCTAAGCAATAAACGTAGCGATGAATATGGCGGTCCTTTTGAAAACCGTATTCGCTTTTTAGTAGAAGTTGTAGAAGCAGTGCGTGAAGTGTGGCCTTTAATTTATCCACTTTTCGTTCGCATTTCCGCTACCGAATGGGTTGATGAAGGCTGGAATGGTGATGATTCTGTAACGCTTTCTAAAGTACTTAAAACAAAAGACGTTGATTTGATCGATTGCTCGACAGGTGGCAACGTAGCAGGTGTTCGCATTGCATTGCATCCGTTGTACCAGGTGCCTTTTGCAGAACGCATCAGAAAAGAAACAGACCTGCTGTCAGGCGCCGTAGGATTAATTACTACAGCGCAGGAATGCGAACAAATACTGGCAGATGGCAAAGCTGATCTTATTTTTTTAGCAAGACAATTATTGCGTGAACCTTACTTTCCTTTACATGCAGCTAAAGAAATGAATGTGGACATTCACTGGCCTATGCAATACCAGCGGGCAAAAAAATGATGCTGTTCGTATCAACAATTCTTATAGTGAAGAAATTTCTACACTGTCAAATTGTTGCTTTGCCTGCAGATGATCTACGTTACCTGGTAATATAGGTTTTGAAGTGGCAGGCATTTTGACTATTTATTGAAAACAATTTCATGAATAATATTAAAGGCTATGTGGTGCGTATGTGGACAAGTGACAAGGACATTCAGTCTGAAAAATTCTTTTATAACGAAAAGCCTCTACAGGCAAGAAGAGAAGCTTTTGCCTACGCCGATAATTTATTGGATATAATGGAGGAAGCTAAACAGGCTGGTGTCATCAATTATAATAATACAGAAGAAATATTAAATCCGGATGTAAGAATAGAAGACGTAGTAATTGGAAGCGTTCATGTAAGTGTAGTATACGAAGAAGTGAAAGATGCCATTACTGTAACCGATGAAGACATTATTTACATGCCCGTTCCCAATGAAGGAAGCACCGTGGAAATCCAAATAGATGAAAATAA
>JBQCHB010000132.1:0-3356 GCA_051955075.1 Flavisolibacter sp. | reverse complement strand
ATTACTTTTTGAATGATGTTCTTGGCTTCTCTTGGATTTTCCTCCAGGTAAGCATCAATTACTTTTGATACGGTAGTATCCACAATGCCCATTACTTCATTGTTACCCAATTTGGTTTTTGTTTGTCCTTCAAACTGTGGCTCAGGAACTTTTACAGAAATAACAGCGCTTAAACCTTCGCGAAAATCATCGCCTTCTATAGTAACTTTTGCTTTTTCAAATAAACCCTGCTTATCGCCATAGCTTTTAAACACTCTTGTCAGTGCCCGGCGAAAACCGGCTACGTGTGTACCGCCTTCAATTGTATTGATGTTGTTGACGTATGAATAAATATGCTCGTTATAGCTGGTGTTGTAGATCATGGCTACTTCTACCGCTACATTATTTTTCTCATCACGGCCTTCAACAAAAAGCGGCTTTGGCAAAAGAGCGGCCCTGCCTGCATTTCCATCAAGCATTTCCACGAATTCTACGATACCACCTTCACTATAAAAAGTTTTTGAGTAGGTCAATCCGCCTTCTTCATCTTTTTCACGCAGATCATTTAAAGTGATGCTCAAGCCTTTGTTCAAAAAACTCAGCTCACGCAGGCGGCTTTCTAAAATATCTTTATTGTAAACCGATGTAATAAAAATGGTATCATCTGGCCAGAAGTGAACGGTAGTACCCCTTTTTTCAGTCACTCCAATTTCACGAACAGCATATTGAGGAACACCGATGCGGTACTCCTGCTCAAATATTTTTCCTTCACGAAAGACATTTACATGCATCAGTTTACTTAATGCATTTACACAACTCACACCCACACCGTGTAAACCACCGGAAACCTTGTAAGAATCTTTATCAAACTTACCACCAGCATGCAACACGGTCATTACCACTTCAAGAGCACTGCGCCCTTCTTTGGCGTGAATACCAGTAGGAATACCACGGCCATCGTCTTCTACAGAAACAGAATTATCCTCGTGTATAGTAACAACAATATTTTTACAATGCCCGGCAAGGGCTTCGTCAATAGAATTATCTACCACTTCGTAAACCAGGTGGTGCAAACCCTTTATGCCAATATCGCCGATATACATGGCGGGGCGCTTACGAACGGCTTCAAGGCCTTCTAAAACCTGGATTGAATCGGCACCATAAGCGGGCATTACTGTGGGAGTGGAAGGAGTTACTACTGAATCTAAAATATCACTCATTTTCTTGCTAAAATTTAGGCACCAAAGCGGTGCAGGTCCATTCTTGCAAATATACCGGAAAGAAGTGGTTTTTGAGGCGTTGAATTGGTTAAAATATGAACAGCGAAAAGAGGAAAACAATTAAGCAATAGCTACCAAAACTTTACATTGGTGATTGCCCCATAATGTTACTGTTACTAACAATTAGGAAGTAAAAACAAGTTATAAGTGCTTAAACCTTCAAATAGGATTCTTACAAACTATTTACCTTCTCTTCCATCAGCTGCTTTACAATTTTCTCCAGCTCGTAAATGCGTTTTTCCATTTCAGGGAGGTTACGAAAAACAGCCTGGCTGCGCAGCACACTTGTATAGTCGGCGGCAGGAGAACCGGTAACCGTTCCGTAAGGTTCTTTCATGGATTTACTAACGCCGCTTTGGGCATTGATGCGGGAGCCGTCAGCAATTTGAATATGGCCTACGATGCCTGCTTGTCCGCCAATCATTACGTTTTTACCAATCTTAGTAGAACCTGAAACACCGGCCTGCGCTGCAATTACAGTGCTCTCACCTACTTCTACATTATGTGCTATCTGGATCAAATTATCCAGCTTGGCGCCGGCTTTAATACAGGTAGAACCCATTGTAGCCCGGTCTATTGTAGTATTGGCGCCAATTTCCACATCGTTTTCAATAACAACGTTTCCTATCTGCGGCACCTTTTTAAAAGAACCGTCCGCCTGCGGTGCAAAACCGAAACCATCACTGCCAATTACCACTCCGGCATGAAGAATTACATTATTATGCAACACGCAATCGTGATAAATTTTTACACCCGGATGCAGAATACAATCGTCGCCAATTTGCACGTTATCACCTATAAAGGAGCTGGGAAATATTTTGGTGTTTTTTCCAATTTTCACGTTCTCGCCGACATAGCAAAAGGCCCCTATAAAAACATCCGCATCCAACTTTGCTGTAGCCGCAATATGGCTGGGCTGCTGTATGCCTTTCATTTGCTGCGTTGCCATTTCCTGGTATTTACTTAGCAACTGGGCAAAAGCCGTATAAGCATCGGCTACCCGTATTAAAGTTGGCTTTACCGCTTCACGCAGTTCATATGCTTCATTAACAATGGCAATAGACGCATTGGTAGTGTAAAGAAAGTCTTCGTATTTGGGATTGGCTAAAAAAGTAAGCTGCCCTTCCTGCGCTTCTTCTATTTTACCAAATGAAGAAACCATCACATCGGCATTTCCTTCAATTTTCCCATTTACCAATATAGAAATCTGGGCGGCTGTAAACTGCATAAATTCAAAACTAATAATGTAAAGACCAAATTCAAAAGTGCAATCTCTTGCAATGTTCAGACCTAAAAACGAAGAAAAAAATTTTTAGGTATTCATTTTCAACTTTTGACTTCGTTTTAACGAAGGTAGCAAAGGTAGTATTTTTTGACAGGGGCAGATACCTGCTGGTGAATCAGCGCATTGTCCACTTTTGAAATATCCGATACCGTTCCGTCCTTGTAAAGAATTTTTATATGCTCATCTAATGGATTGTACGTAGTATTAACAGCCTCGCCGGTGAATACAAAACTGGAAGCTTCTTCTGCTGATATTTTTAACTTCTGTGCCGTATCATTCCGCAAGGCATCAACCAATAGCGCATCAAAAGGCTCGGACTGAAATTTGATCTTGAGCAATTTGCGATCAACAAGGCCTTTGCACAAGCGGCCAAGTACAGGATCGAAATGCCCGCACCAGTTTTTAATGGTACACATAACATCTGTATCGTCCAACTGCGTAAACCTTTCAAGATGCCTAATAAAATTGCCGTCGGGCTGGTGTTCTTTCAAAAAAAAAATAAGGTTATTGGAGGCAGCCTGCAATTCAATTCCGTTTGCAATTAATTCGTTGGCCCTTTCAATAATTTTAACCAGCATTTTTTCTGCAGCCACTACCGTTTTATGCAAATACACCTGCCAGTACATCAGGCGGCGGGACACCAAAAATTTCTCGACCGTATAAATAGCTTTTTCTTCAATCATCAACTGGCCTTCATGCACAGTAAGCATTTTTAAAATGCGGTCGTAACCAACAGCACCTTCAATTACGCCGGTAAAAAAAGAGTCACGGGTGAGGTAATCCATACGATCTACATCTAATTGTCCCGACAC
>JBQCHB010000131.1:0-13917 GCA_051955075.1 Flavisolibacter sp. | reverse complement strand
CGATTGGGCCATGATGTACATGTGTTGGAAAAAAATGCGACTGCCGGAGGACGGGCACGTCAGTTACAAACTCCAGAGGGATACGTGTTTGACATGGGGCCAAGCTGGTATTGGATGCCCGATGTGTTTGCAGAATTTTTTAAAGATTTCGGTTTTTCGGTTTCTGATTTTTACGAGCTGGCACTTTTAGATCCTTCTTTTGATATTGTATTTAAACCAGGAGATCCTACCAGAATTCCATCTCGAAGTGAAGGGTTGTACCAATTGTTCGAAACTATCGAAAAGGGTAGTGCAATACAATTAAAAACTTTTTTGGAGGAAGCCAGGTTTAAATATGAAATAGGCATGAAAAAAATGGCCTGCATGCCCGGACTTTCTGTTACTGAATTTTTTAATAGGGAAGTAGTAGCAGCGGCTTTTCGAATGCATGTCTTTACTTCTTTAAGCCGGTATGTTCGAAAATATTTTTCCGATCCAAGACTAATTGCCTTACTGGAATTTCCGGTTCTTTTTTTAGGAGCTATGCCGCAGGAAACACCAGCTCTGTATAGCCTTATGAATTATGCTGCTTTGGAATTGGGAACCTGGTACCCTATAGGGGGTTTTGGAAAAGTGGTAGCAGCTATGATGCAAATAGCACAAAATAAGGGCGCCGTTTTTCATTTTAATGCCCCGGTAGAAAAAATTTTAATTAACGAAAGGAAGGCGTATGGCTTGCAGGTAAAAGGCGTGGGGTATGAGTTTGACGCTATTGTAGCAGCATCTGATTACCAGCATGTAGAAAACGTTTTGTTGCCGGAACGATATAGAAATTACAAACCTGAATACTGGGATAAAAAGACATTAGCTCCCTCATGCCTCATCTTTTATTTAGGCATTTCCCGAAAAATACCGGCTCTGCAGCACCACACCTTATTTTTTGATGAAGATCTGTTGCAGCATTCTATTGAAATATATAAAAGTCCTCAATGGCCAACTAAGCCCTTGTTTTATGTTTGCTGTCCTTCAAAAACTGATGACAGCGTTGCGCCTGCAGGGCATGAAAACCTTTTTTTGCTAATGCCCCTGGCTGTAGGTCTTGAAGATTCAGAAAGCTTGCGTGAAAAGTATTTTGAAATAATGCTGGACCGGCTTGAAAAACACCTTGGACAACCTATCAGGCCGTACATTGACTTTAAAAAGAGCTATTGTATTAATGATTTTATGCAAGATTATCATTCTTACAAAGGCAATGCATACGGGCTGGCCAATACCCTACGACAAACTGCTGTTTTAAAACCAAAGATCAGGAACAAAAAAATTAATAACCTGTTTTATGCAGGCCAGCTTACCGTACCCGGTCCAGGAGTGCCTCCGGCAATTATTTCCGGCAAACTTTCAGCCCAACAAGTAATAAAACACTTAAAAAAAACAACGCATGAAGCTGCTATTTGATAATTTGTCGGTCAGGGTTAGTAAGCTTACTACGCACACTTATAGCACCAGCTTTTCTTTAGGCATTTATTTTTTGAATGGACGCCTGCGCAATCCTATTTATTCTATTTATGGTTTTGTACGGCTGGCTGATGAAATTGTAGATAGTTTTCACGATTATGATAAAAAGAATTTGCTGGCAAAATTCCGGCAAGAAACATACGATGCGCTGGAGCACCGCATTTCCCTCAACCCAATTTTAAATGCGTTCCAATCTGTGGTTCATCAATATCATATTGAAGATGAGCTGATAGATAATTTTTTGAAAAGCATGGAAATGGATTTGGAAAAAGTACATTACACGGCGGAGAAGTACCAGCAATATATATTAGGTTCTGCTGAAGTAGTAGGGCTTATGTGCCTCCGTGTATTTACAGAAGGTAATCAAAACCTATATGAGGAACTTAAATGTTATGCTATGACATTAGGTGCGGCTTTTCAAAAAGTCAATTTTTTGAGAGATCTAAAAGATGATTATGAGCTTTTGGGCAGGACATATTTTCCCAATATTGACCTCTCTCAGTTTTCCACCCAGGCTAAAGAGCAAATAGAAAAAGAAATAGAAGAAGATTTTGCAGCGGCGCTTGTCGGCATCAAAAAATTGCCTTCTTCTTCCAAGGGTGGCGTGTACCTGGCATATGTATATTACCGTTCTTTGTTCAATCAAATTAAAAAACTTCCGCCTCACCGTATTGTTGCGGAGCGTATTCGGATTAACAATCGTAAAAAACTGCGTTTAATGCTCAGTAGTATGCTTCAGCATAAAATGAATTGGATATGAAAGCAGTGTTGACCTTTTTATTACCGTTTTGTTTTCTACCTGTGTTTGCCAGAACACCGGTTTTAAGCGAAGTAAGAGCTATGTTTGAAAAATCTGCCGACAGCGAACAACAATGCAAGCAACTGCTCGAAATTTTAGCCCCGTACGATGAGCACCATTCTTTGTTTTATGGCTACAAGGGTTGTGCTACAATGATGATGGCGAAGCATGTATTTAATCCTTATTCAAAATACCAGTATTTTAAAAAGGGTAAGGCTATCCTGGAAAAGGCCATTGCGGTTGATGGTCAAAGTGTAGAGTTGCATTTTTTACGATTCTGCACCCAAACCAATATTCCGGGCTTCCTTGGCTATAAGGAACATATTGTTAGCGATAAGACACTATTACTGCGGTCCGTTTCAACAATAACGGATGAAGAGCTAAAGTTGAACATAAAAAATTATTTGCTTAACAATAAGTATGTTACCCAAAATGAAAAGCAACAATTGGCGAAGATGGAATAAGAAATGAAGACATTTTGCTATCATACAACACAGTTATTGCCGGCAAGTCTCGAAGAGGCATGGCAATTTTTTTCTTCAGCCGGAAATTTAGCATATATCACTCCGCCAGAATTGGATTTTACGGTTCTTACGTATTTGCCGGACGGAGAAATATATGAAGGAATGATTATTGATTATAGAGTAAGGCCGCTCTTTGGTATTCCATTACATTGGCAAACGGAAATAGTAAAAGTTAACAGGCCTTTTATGTTTACCGACAGGCAACTGTCAGGGCCTTACCGCAAGTGGGAGCATACACACATTTTTGAACCCAAAGACAATGGCCTTTTAATGAAAGATGAGGTAGTTTATCAACTACCGCTGGGCATTATAGGAACGATAGCGCATGCTATTGTAGTACGCAAAAAACTGGAGCAAATTTTTGCGTTTCGAAGAAAAACATTAATCAAAATTTTTAAGACAAATGGGAACCTTCTTAAGTAATGCCGGCACCGTGCTGGCTGCATTTGTTGGAATGGAAGCTGTAGCCTGGTTTACTCACAAGTACATCATGCACGGTGTTTTATGGCGGCTGCATAAAGACCATCATAAAAAAGAATCGAAAGGTTTTTTCGAGCACAATGATTTCTTCTTTCTCATATTTGCCCTTCCTGGCATTGTAGCCTTATTTTTTGGAATGCATGAGGATTATAATTTTTTATTTTTTATTGGTATAGGCATTACGCTTTATGGACTAACATACTTTCTTGTTCACGACGTATTCATTCATCAACGGTTTAGGTTGTTTAGAAATTCTGACAGCTCTTACTTTAGGGCTATCCGCCGGGCCCATAAGGTTCATCATAAACATTTAAATAAAGAAGAAGGAGAATGTTTTGGCATGCTGTGGGTGCCGTTTAAATATTTTCAAAACAAAAAGAAGGAAAGCATTCATGAAAGAACTGTATCTCCTGATTGATCTTTTTACGATCAGTATCCCCTTTGTTTTTTCGTTTCATCCGAAACTAAAATTTTACAAAACCTGGAATGCTTTTTTCCCTGCTGTAATTGCTAGCGGTTTGTGCTTTATAGCCTGGGATGCCGTATTTGTACAGTGGGGCGTTTGGGGTTTTAATTCGTCTTATATTACTGGTTTAAGGTTAGGAAATATACCTGTTGAAGAAATTTTATTTTTCTTTTGCATACCGTATGCCTGTGTTTTTACTTTCCATTGTCTTGAATTTTTTGCCAACAAAAAGATTCCTGGTAAAAGGGAAACCGTACTAACCAATATTTTCATCGTAATTTTTTTACTTGTCGGAGCTATAAATTATGAAAAGCTTTATACCGCTTTTACTTTCATCAGTTTTTCTATCCTGCTTTTTGCAGCAAAGTATTTTTTACAGGTAAAATGGCTTGGCCGGTTCTATGTGGTGTATAGTGTCTTGCTTCTTCCATTTTTTATTGTAAACGGTATATTAACGGGTACAGGATTAGATGCTCCCGTGGTTTGGTATAATGATAACGAAAACCTGGGCCTTAGGGTGCTGACGATTCCTGTTGAAGATATTTTTTACGGCATGGAACTGATTTTTTTAAATCTGCTGGTATACCAGAAATTGAAGCTGCCAAAGCATAAAAGTGTAGGCGCACTGACTGAAAGAAAATTGCAACTGCAAAAATTAACAGAGAACGACTAAGTTGTTCTCACGTAAATCCGCTATAATAACGGTTACTCCAATTTGATCGGGGTAAATAAAAAAAGCTCCCAACTTTTGGTAGTTGAGAGCTATAATTATTTCAAAACTATATGCCCGATTTTTCTCTGCTTTAGCAGATTCAGACTTTACGCATTACGGTTAATGCAATTCAGATCTTCAAAAGCAATTTCTAATCTCCTGGCAAAGCTTTCTTCCGCTTTGCGCAGCCAAACACGCGGGTCGTAATATTTTTTATTCGGCTTGTCTTCTCCTTCAGGATTGCCTAACTGCCCTTGCAGATAGCCTTCGTGCTTTTTGTAGAATGCTAATATACCTTCCCAAAAGGCCCATTGCAAATCGGTATCAATGTTCATTTTGATAGCACCATAACCTATGGCTTCGCGAATTTGATGCTGAGGTGAGCCGCTGCCGCCATGAAACACAAAATACACGGGTTTTTCTGCTGTGTTGTAATGCTGTTGAATGTATTGCTGGCTATTGTTCAAAATTTCAGGACGTAATTCTACATTACCCGGCTTATACACGCCATGCACATTACCAAAGGCGGCCGCAATAGTGAACAGGTCTCCAACTTTTTTTAATTCTTCGTAAGCATAAGCCACTTCGTTGGGTTGTGTATATAATTTATCATTTTCGATGCCGCTGTTATCTACGCCATCTTCTTCGCCGCCGGTTACACCCAATTCAATTTCTATTCCCATGCCTAACGGCGCCAGACGTTTGAAGAATTGAACAGAAGTTTCAATATTTTCTTTGATCGGTTCATCTGAAAGATCGAGCATGTGTGAACTAAAAAGTGGCTGGCCTTTCTCTTTAAAATATTGCTCACCGGCATCAATCATGCCGCTTACCCAGGGCAACCATTTTTTTGCAGCATGATCGGTATGTAATACCACAGGCACACCATAATATTTTGCCACGTTGTGAATGTGCAGGGCGCCGGAAATAGCACCGGAAATATTGCCTTGTAAATTATCGTTGGGCATTCCTTTGCCGGCAATGAACTGAGCGCCGCCATTGGAGAATTGTATGATAACGGGGGAATTGACTTTTGCTGCTGTTTCTAAAGTTGCGTTAATGCTATCGGTGCCAATAGTGTTGACTGCAGGAAGTGCAAAACCATTTGCTTTTGCATCTTTTAAAAGTGCTTGCAGTTGTTCGCCAAAAAGCACACCGGGACTGTATTTCTTCATTTTTACTTTCGGGTTTATGTTGTTGAATAGGTTTCCCAAAAGCAAGCAACCGTTTTTAGCGGCGCTAAGATAAGGGAATATTTATTACACGAATTTTATGACATGTTACACGAATTAAAGCGAAGGGCATGAACCGTCGAATCTTTTATTATTCACTATTGACTATTCATTGCTCACACCATTAGTCTGTAATTTTTCCAAGGTTGCGCTGAATGCGGGAAAGGTGCGGCTTTAAGGTGTGCCGTAAAATTTGTTTAACCAGTTCGCCCATGGTTTTGCAGCGAAGGAATTGCCTGCTTTGAAAATGCTCGGCCAGTTCTTCCTGCAATTGTATTCTTTTTTCTTCGGTGGAAATGTTGTCTTTCTTCATAATGTTCAACAGGTCCATAATGCGGTAGCGGGAAGCTGCCATGCGGTAAGCAATGAGTGTTCTTTCCTCGGCCTGGTACTGAGCAATGGAATCTTTGTTGAGGTATTTTAAGGTGAGTTCGACAAAGGAAATATTTTCTTTAAAAAATTGCGGCAGGTACAAATTCTTTCTTCCCTCGTAAGATTGCTGGTCAAAATCAATGGCTCTGATGCGGTATTGATAATCTTCAATATCAGGCGTAATGTTCACCACAAAATTATAGCTCCGCATATCGCCCAATAAGCGAATGAAACACCGTTCATTAAATTTTACAAATTCCTTCGCCAGCCTGATCTTATTGGTTTCTGTACGGTCCAGATAATCTTTAATAAAAACATCACCAGGCAAGCCCGGAATGTGTTCTTCGACAAGCGTATCTCTGCCTGTTAAAAATGTAATGCGATTGGGTGAAAGTAAATGTTCCAGTTCCAAACCATACACTCTTGAAGCGTCTTCCTTTTTTATGTAGTAGTGGTCATAATTGTCATTGTAGCGATTTACAATGCGGATGCGGAAAGGATTAGAATTTCCAAAGGCACAATAATCAATTCTTGCTACATCTAAATGCTTGGTAAAACTGTAATCGCCTTCGGTTTTTAAAAGTGCATATAAATTGATAAGCCCTTCTTTAATCTGCGTCCAGTCACGCATATCGTACAAAGCTTTTTCCCACAACGTGTCTTTGCCTTCTTTATCTTTCAGTGGTACGGAGTAGGTAATACGCAAAAGGTCATTATAAGAAACGGGCAGAATCGTTTCCCGGCCATGCGTTTTTAAATACGAACGCAGGCTTTTATTAATGGGGAAAAAAGGTTTTTTGCGTGAAGGTTTGTCGGAATCCTGCATAGTTCTAAAATAAGGATAAAGCTTGTATCTGCAATTCCTGGAAATAGGCCGGCGCTTTTAATAGGCGGCTGCCGTACCAACTGAACATTTCACCGTCTGCCAAAATAATTTTTGTGTCGGGCAGTTGGCCTTGTAATTCATCAATATGTTTTTGCCTGAAAGGGTAGGGTTCGGAAGACAGCAAGAGTAATTGGCAATTTGCAGCCCGTAACTGTTCAATTGTTATTTGCGGATAACGCCTCAACTGCGCAAATATATTTTCAAAACCTGCGTAGTTCAACATGTTGTTTATAAATGTATCACCGCCAACCGTCATGTAAGGGTCTTTCCAAATGAGATAGGCTGTTTTAAGTTTTGGATTTTGAGTTTGCAGCGGTTTTAAATGCAGGCTTTCCTTTGATATTTGATTATTGGTTAAAGAAGCAAAGTTGGTTTTGATTTGTGTAATTAACATTTCTGCTTCGTTTTGTCTGCCGGTTATTTCTCCAACAGCAGCCATCATTTGTACAGCATCCTGTAAATTATTTACATCGCTGATCCACACAGGAAAATCTTTGGCAAGTGTTTCTATTTGCTCTTTTACATTTTCTTCCTTATTGGCAATGATGAAATCAGGCTGTAGTCCTTTAATTTTTTCGAGATGTAAAGTCTTTGTACCACCGATTCTTGTTTTGATTCTAAACCATTGTTGTGGATGCACACAAAACTTAGTGATTCCAATTACTTCCTCGTTTAGTCCAAGATCAAACAAAAGATCTGTTTGTGAAGGGACAACAGAGATGATCTTTTGCGGAACAGATGTTAATTCAACAGTCCTGTTTAACTGGTCAACAATCAAAGGCATGATGCAAGATAACAAAGAGTATGAGCTATATAGAATTATGGAAGTATGGGCGTGTGCCGATAACTATCGGGCAATGAAGATGGTAGCAATATGATTTAGTAAAAATAAAACTATCACCGTCCTCCTGCTTTTGCGTACGGGGCTAAGCAGGAGGTACGAGTTCCTTTAGTGGGATGGTGATAGGTTAACAGTCTTCTTCGACGGACGGTTTTCAGAGGACTGGAATGGCTTAATAGGATTGGATTCGAAAAACGGATTTTCTAAGGATCTTGAACGGGTTTCTCACGAGGCTTTTCCTGAAAAGGAGAAGTTGACTGATATTGGATTTTTAACCGTTGGTTTTTCTAAGGAATTCGGATAATCTTTTACTGGACGGTTTTTGGTTTTAGGAACGGATTGGATTTGGATTTGTTTTCCTGGATATTGGTTTTTATATCAATCAACTTCTGACACAAAACTAAGCTGCTCCGGCAGCCTGTACAATTGCACAATTGCCCTTTTTTGCAGCTATGGTAATTACTGCGCTGACCGTATACTATCGTATATACGTATGGGAAAATAACGTAGGGGAAATAGAAAATTTACTAAAATGATTTGTTTAGATATGTATAACTTTTAGTAAACTCACCTCGTAGAAATAAGAAAAGCCTTTACTCGTAAAGGCTTTCAAAATGTAGAAGCAATATTGACTTATTAGGCGTTAGGAAAAGTACGAAATAGCAAAATTTTTATGTCCGACTTTATGTGGAAAAAAGGGCTAAGTAATTTCACCTAAAGTTTAAAATTGATTGAAATTCCTGCTTAGGCCAATGCCTGGATAATGTCGTATTTAGTAACAATATGGTAGTTGCCGCTTTCATCTTTTGACAGTACTGCGCCGTTTTCCTTGTTAATTAAATTGCCCAATTTTTCTACTGCCGTATCAATGGCCACTACAGGAAACGGTTTTTCCATTACATGTTCAACCTTTTCAGTTTTAATCTCGGGATTGCTGAATACTTTTTGGAATAAACCACTTTCGCTGATAGAGCCAATCAGTTCTCCATCATTTTTTATTACAGGGATATGTTCAATGTCATATTTCTTCATCAGGTCTACAGCTTCGGCAACCGATTGCGTTGGCTCAATGGTAATTAACCGTTGTCTTGCTCTTGCACTTACCACGTCTTTAAAAGACTTTACATCAAAAAATCCACGTTCGGCCATCCATTGGTCGTTATAAATTTTGGCAACATAGCGGCTTCCATGATCGTGCAAAATAGCAACCACCACATCACCTTTCTTAAGTTTGTTTTTTAATTGCATTAGTCCTTGTATGCAACTGCCGGCACTATAGCCGCAAAACAATCCTTCTTCTTTTGCCAGCCTTCTTGCCATCACTGCACCGTCTTTATCTGTTACCTGTTCAAAATAATCAATCACACTCATGTCATAATTCTGCGGAACAAAGTCTTCACCGAAGCCTTCCGAAATATAAGGGTGCACTTCGTTCATATCTATCTCGCCTGTACGAAAATACTTCGTCAGTAAAGAGCCATAAACATCAATAGCCCAAATTTGAATGTCAGGATTTTTTTGTTTTAAAAATTGAGCGGTACCTGTTACTGTTCCGCCGGTACCAGCGGTAACAACAAGGTGTGTAATTTTTCCATCGGTTTGTTCCCAAATCTCAGGCCCTGTACTTTCATAATGTGCTAAGCGATTGGCAAGGTTGTCGTACTGATTCATCAAATACGAGTTGGGGATTTCTCTTGCAAGGCGGGCTGCTGTTTGATAATAGCTTCTTGGGTCTTCAGGTTCAACGTTTGTTGGACAAATAATTACCTCCGCACCCAAGGCCCTTAAAATATCCGCTTTTGATTGTGATTGCTTATCTGTAGTGGCAAAAATGCATTTGTATCCTTTCACTACTGCTGCCATTGCCAGCCCCATTCCGGTATTACCCGATGTACATTCTATAATGGTTCCGCCTGGTTTTAATTTTCCTTCTGCTTCTGCTACTTCCACCATTTTTACAGCCATGCGGTCTTTGATAGAGTTGCCTGGATTAAAATATTCCACTTTTGCGTACACATCGCATGGCAGCCCTTTTGTGATCTTGTTCAATCGTACAAGCGGCGTGTTGCCTATTGTTTCCAGAATGTTGTTCTTGACGTCCATTACAATCGTTTATTTGCGGCAAAAATAGCACTTTGCGATTTGGCGGATAGATAGTGTTGTCAAAGTTTCAAAATGCATAATTTTTATGTGCCCAACTTAAGTAATAGTGTCAAACTTCTGTTACCCCGATAGCTATCGGGGACAGTCTTGTACTATAACAATTCTATTAATCGATCAATAGATATACAATTAAGTAAACGCTTCTTTATAGTGTGAGAAATCCAATCAACAAAAGCTTACTATTTTAGCACTCCGAAAAACGATTGCCATGACAGTCCAAACATTTACTAAATACGATCCCGTAAAATATAAAACACCAACCGGCACAAAACTTAATTGTAAGGGATGGATACAGGAAGCGGCATTAAGAATGTTGCTAAATAATCTTAATCCTGAAGTTGCCGAACGTCCCGACGAATTAATTGTATATGGCGGCAGGGGAAAAGCAGCCCGGAATTTTGATGCATTGGACAATATTATTGCTGCATTAAAAATTTTAGAGAACGATGAATCGCTTTTAATACAAAGCGGCAAGCCTGTTGGTATTTTAAAAACACATAAAGACACACCAAGAGTATTGATTTCTAATTCGCAATTGGTTCCTAATTGGGCCAACTGGAAACATTTTGATGCGTTGGAAAAAAAAGGCCTGATGATGTATGGGCAAATGACCGCAGGCAGCTGGATCTATATCGGCTCGCAGGGTATTGTGCAGGGTACGTATGAAACTTATGCGGCCGCTGCCGATAAAGATTTTGGAGGGACACTAAAAGGCACTTTAAATGTTACGGCAGGATTGGGAGGCATGGGTGGTGCGCAGCCTTTGGCCATCACTATGAATGAAGGAGTTGCCCTTGTGGCGGAGGTAGAAGAGTGGCGCATTGATAAACGCCTTGAGACAAAATATCTTGATGAAAAGATCACTGACATTGATGAAGCCATAAATAAGGCGCAAGCATATAAGGCACAAGGAATATCAAAAAGCATTGGTGTTTTGTGCAACGCTGTTGATTTGCTGGAAAGATTGCTGGAGAGAAATATTATTCCTGATACATTAACCGATCAAACTTCTGCACACGACCCGCTGATTGGTTACTGGCCACACGAGATTTCTTATGAGCAGGCGAAAGTACTGCGTGAAGAAAACCCTGAACAATATATTGAATATGCGTACCGCTCCATGTACCGGCATGTTGATCTCATGTTGCAGTTAATGGATAAAGGCGCTATCACTTTTGATTACGGAAACAATATCCGTGCAAGGGCACAGGAATATATTGAACGCAACAACTCGCCGTTCAGCTCTCACCACTCACCATTTGATTTTCCAGGCTTTGTGCCGGCCTATATCCGACCGCTTTTTTGCGAAGGCAAAGGCCCGTTCCGCTGGGCTGCATTGAGCGGAGATCCCAACGATATTGCGGTTACGGATGAAGTCATTGCCGATCTCTTTCCTGAAAATAAATCGTTGCAACGCTGGCTGAAACTGGCGAAAGAACGAATTGCTTTCCAGGGTTTGCCTGCCCGCATCTGCTGGTTGGGACAAGGCGAAAGAGAAAAAGCCGGACTGGCTTTTAACGACTTGGTTCGAACCGGAAAAGTAAAAGCACCCATCGTTATTGGGCGGGATCACCTGGATACAGGTTCAGTGGCTTCTCCCAACCGCGAAACAGAAGCTATGATGGACGGGAGTGATGCGGTGGCCGACTGGCCTATTTTAAACGCTTTGGTGAACACGGCCGGAGGCGCCAGTTGGGTGAGCCTGCATCACGGCGGTGGCGTGGGCATGGGTTATAGCATTCATGCCGGAATGGTAATCGTGGCCGACGGCACTGATGATGCAGCGGAACGGTTAAGCCGCGTATTGCGTAATGATCCTGGCATGGGCGTAATACGACATGCAGATGCCGGTTATGAAGTGGCGAAGGAAACGGCCAGGGAACATGGGCTGGATCTGAATGAAAGATTGAAAAATTATTAAAGAAGCCGGCAACCGGCTTCTTTGCTTGCATTCTACAAATTTCTGTAATATCTTGTAGCCGGTTCATCACCAAAAATTAAACCATATCCTTTAAACTTTAATGATGGAGTTTGGTCTATCACCCATCATTAAACGAAAACTAAAACAAGCCCTATGCAAAAGAACATGCGCCTCCTGTCGGTGCTTGCACTGACATTATTTACCACCTTCATCGCCTGTAAAAAAGGTTCCAGCGAACAACAACAAGATCAGAGTACTGAATTAACAGCTCATGCAGAAGATCAAACACGTGTATCTTCAGAAATGGACGCTGTAGATCTTGACCTTGATTATGCGTGGGAGGCCAATTCTTCGTTCAGCGGAAGAATAGAAGGTGATAGCATTTGTGCCGCCACCGTTGCTTACGACACTTTGAACAGCACCAGGAAAATTACCATTACTTACAATGGCGCCGATTGTGGCGGTTTCAAGATCCGTACGGGCAGTATTGTCATTTCAATGGCATCCGGTGTGCATTGGAAAGATGTAGGCGCACAGATAAATGTGGCTTATCAGAATTTTAAAGTAACCCGCAAAAGCGACAATAACAGCATTACTATTAATGGAACACATACGCTTACCAACGTAGCGGGAGGTTTGCTGAGAGAACTGCTACAAGGGCGCCCCAGCATTACACATGCCATTAACAGCGATGGTATGTCCATTACTTTTAATGACGGTACGCAACGTACCTGGCAGGTTGCCCGAAAAAGGGTTTATTCAATGGCAAACGGTGGCACCATAGCCATTTCAGGAACACATACTGATGGCTCTCAAACGAACATAGCAGAGTGGGGTACCGATCGTTTTGGCCGCTCGTTCACTACTGCCATTACCCAGCCTTTGGTTATCAGCGCTAATTGCCAGTTTCGTTTGGTGAGCGGCGAAGTAACCCACACCCGCCAGGCAGCAACGGCTACGGCAACATTTGGTTTAGATAAAAATGGAGAGCCTACCTCTTGTCCAGCAGGAAGCTATTATTTTAAATTAGTGTGGACAGGCGCCGGCGGCAACACCCAAACGTTTATTGGACCATATTAATCTTTCATATAGCAGAATCATAAACCGTGGGCTTATTGCTCACGGTTTTTTTATTGAACAATGTCTATCCTTTTGGAAGTGCATTTGATTCCTATGGTTATGCAACAACAACAAGTTTCACTCTTTTTTACATTTGCATTATGCCTAAAAAGAAATTGATTGTGTTAACAGGCGCCGGCATTAGTGCAGAAAGCGGGTTAAAAACTTTCCGTGATTCGGACGGTTTGTGGGAAGGCTATGACATCAATGAAGTGGCTACTGCAACCGCATGGAAAAGAAACCCCGGTTTGGTTCTTGAATTTTATAACCTGCGCAGGAAAGGTGTGAGGGAAGCGCAACCTAATGCGGCGCATTTTGCATTAGCCGAATTGGAAAATGATTTTGATGTAACCATCATTACGCAAAACATTGATGACCTGCATGAAAGAGCAGGATCGAAAAACATTGTGCATTTGCATGGTGAAATATTAAAAATGCGCAGCGAAAAAAATGAAGTACTTGTTTATCCAATCACTGAAGATATTATTTTAGGTGATAAGGCCGAAGATGGTGCGCAGCTCAGGCCGCACATTGTTTGGTTTGAAGAAGAAGTGCCTATGATCGAAGCGGCTGTCCGCATTGCCAAAACGGCTGATATCTTTTTGATCGTCGGGACATCATTGGTAGTATACCCGGCAGCAGGTTTGGTGAATTATGCACCTTGGCCTATTCCCAAATTTATTGTTGACAAAAAAATTCCCTACACATCTTCACTATATAATTTAACGGCGATTGAAAAAGGAGCAGGAGAGGGAATGAAAGAGGTGAAGGAGTTGCTTAAATGGCTTATCTAAACTTCATCGTGTGTTTCAATTGCAATTTCATTATAAAAAACAAAATCTACTTTTTCATATATGCTTAATGCCTCTAACAGTTCTTCGGTTTGAATATAATATTTTAGCAAAAAA
>JBQCHB010000130.1:0-4588 GCA_051955075.1 Flavisolibacter sp. | reverse complement strand
CACCTAACAAATCATCCTCACGATTGATTTTAGCGGCCAGTTCCTGTATTAATGCAGAAAACTCTCTTGCGTTATACTTCTTGTCCCAATCTACTGAAGAGTCATTTTCAAATCTTTTGATCGGGGTAATAATATCATTTTCATTGTTGTCGTAATGGAGCCAGAAGGCTTCAAGATTAAGCGCGGGTATCTTTATAAAACGCAGCTCACCGGCCTCTTTATTTGCTTCAGAAAATCTTTTTAATCTCCCAAGGCTGTTATCCAATTGTTTAAAGTACGTTTCGCTTACATTCATTTGTATCACTTCCGGTTTGGATTCATCCAGGCCTAACTCGTATAAAGCAACCGGCGCATCATTTTTCATCTCGATCAATCGTAAAGTATTTGGCATCAAAGGCAAACTGAATTCCCTATGAATTTCATTGAGACCAATGATATAGGCATAATGCGGTATGGCGTATTGGCCCGGAATATTTTCTTCAAGCGTCTTATCGTATACATTAATCAAAGGCCTTATCTCGGGGATAGGTTTTAGTAACTCTGTATTGAATATCAAATCCTTGAACCACATAAAATAGAAATATTTTTTAGTGAAATAAGTATGTGTCCATGTTCCGCTGCCCTGGTAATTGGTCGCAAACTGGTCGTAGGTCAAAACACTTTTGCCATAAATAGGGTCGTCAATATGCAGGTACCTGGTAAAAAGCAGGCTTGAAACTCCATGAATTGTCATAAAATGGCCGCCACCACCGCTCCAGCCTATTCGTGCACACACGACAAGGCCCGCTTCCAACTGTTGCTTCACATCGCTCCATGAAATGGTACCACTTTGATAGCTTACCAAATTATTGGTTCTCGTTAAAGCATTATTAAGATACCAGGATACATTACATGCGCCGGGAACCGGTGAATTGCAACAGGTATTTCCCAATTCGTCACTGGCTACTTTGCATTGTGTCCACGGACTGAATATCGAATAAAATCGTGATACACTTTTGGAGGTTGCCGCCCAACACCAGTTGGACTGGGTCTGATGCTCCATCGTAAAAGGCAGCACGAGATACGTATAGAACCAGTTGTAAAATGAAAAGTTTCGTTCAAATACAAGAGGGCTTTTTTCTGCTTTTAAATTGTGGAAGTCCATGGCTATTTATTATTAAATGAACATTGAGTGTGTGCTCTTCAACTTATAATAATCGGAGTATTAATCCAGGCTAGAAAAACATGGGTATCCACGGGATGGGGGAAGTAGTATAAAGTTAATAAGATTTTTCTTTCCTGGCAACGTCTCACTTTGTGAATATTTTTTTTATCTACCGGAAAGATGGACGTTGTGCCCGGAAGATTGATTAGGTATCAAACAGGTTAAACCAGGAATTCATCATTTAGGCAATGTCCCGACGGGCCTAAACTCAATTCGAAAATAGATGAGGACACGTTGTTGAGAAGGAGGGCGGATTATATGATGGTCCGTGGGGACACGTACCAAGGCGGGGGACGTTGCGCCCGGAAGATTGATTAGGTATGAACAGCTTAAACAGGGAGTACATCATTTACGCAATGTCCCGACGGGCCTAAACTCAATTCGAAAATAGATGAGGACACGTTGTTGAGAAGGAGGGCGGATTATATGATGGTCCGTGGGGACACGTACCAAGGCGGGGGGACATTGCTGAGAAACAGATTAGGTATCAAACTGGTTAAACCAGAAATTCATCATTTACGCAATGTCCCGATGGGAATAAACTCAATTTGAAAATAGACGACGGAGACATTGCTGGGAAACAAAATTAACGATGGGTTCGTGAAGACACGAACCACGGCGGGGGGACATTGCTGAGAAGCAAAATTTGCTGCGGCACTGCAACACGTAACTGCTTCGGGAAAGCCGGTATCGTTCGTGAGCCTCGAAAATTTCCAGGGTTTTACATTTTATGCTTTACCTTAGCGCCGTCTTTTCATGTGCAGCATTCTCCCTCGTTTGTGGGGTTTTATCATGTGTTGCAATCCGTTTTTCAGTTTAGTTATTATCAGTTTAGTTACAGGTTTTGTTTTCTTTTATCAGTTTAGTGTAATGTTCTGGCAGGTATTTATTGGTTAACTTTTAAAAATTAAACATCATGAATCTTTCTGAATTTATTGTATTAGGTGAGGCAGAGAAAAAATGGCAACTAATGAACAATGGTGTGGCATTGGCAAAACGAACCTTTGAGCACCAGATCGTTTTCCTTTTTCAGTTAGAAGATTATTACGTGGAAGCCTGGTGTAATGTTGATGACAAAGCAATCGTGGAGTTTAGGATATTACCGAATACCGATGCCATCAGCCCTTACCTTGAGGCGATTCCGATAGATGAATTGCTGAATTGATTTTTGATTTATGTATGCACCTCCAATGTTATCATTTTGAAGGAATTGGGAAGGATTAATTATTTTTTTGGTGATATGAAAATAGAAACTATCTTCGCGCAGTTAATTTGAGCTTCGCATTAGTATTCATTAATTTTACTGCTTACGCAAATCTGCATCATAGTTAGTTTCTTACTTCTCGCTTTCTCATTCATCATTAATCATTTAATTTTTCAAAAATGAACATTTATGTTTCAAATTTAAGCTTCAACGTACAGGATGAAGACTTAAAAGAATTTTTTACTCCTTACGGAGAAGTTACCTCTGCTAAAGTAATTACAGAGAGAGAAACCGGCAGATCAAGAGGCTTTGGCTTCGTTGAAATGACTGACGAAACAGCTTCCAAAAAAGCAATTACAGAATTAAACGGCGCCACTGTAGAAAACAGGGCTATCAGCGTATCTGTTGCAAAACCAAGGGAAGCGCGTCCTGCATCCGGCAGAAATTTCAACAACGGAAATAGTTATAACAGAAACAGGTATTAATATATTTTCCGAACAAATTTAAAAGAGGCTGTACCGAAAGCGATTTTGGTACAGCCTTTTCTATTTTGCAAAAGTGAACAGATCTTTGTGTGTCACCTGTAGCATTTGTTTATTCTTATCTGCCAACCGGCAAATGTTCCTCTGAAGGTTCGTTTAATACACTGTCAAAAAAACTTACTCAAAAATCGTTTTTCTGTTGCATTTATTTTAAATTTAGTCAAGAATATTACTGAGGTGAAAAAGAATTTATTTTACTTTCTGCTCGCCATCATACTTAATAGCTGCACCGCTACAAAGCAAATCTTTAATAACCAAATCGTATCAGGAAGCCGTGTCTTAAATCTTGATACCCTGGCTAACCACCTTGCAAACGAACTGTCTCAACATTCCATTAAATATGGGTTTGTGCTGCAACACGCATTATACCAAACATCAAGAGTCGCGGGCCTCAAGCGAACAGATGCCGACCCGCCTAAAACTGACTTTGCGCTCACAGACAGATTTAACCCCGCAAGCGTAACCAAGGTTATTACATCCACAGCGGTGCTTAAAATACTGGATCGGAAACATTACAGCCTGGATACTACTATTGCTGCGTTTCTTCCGGGCTCGTGGGCCATCCATCCCACTATAAAAAAGATAACGTTCAGGCTTTTGCTGGAGCATCGCGGCGGTTTTGTGGATTCGCTGATGCCAGGCGATAGTTATGCAGCCCTCCAACAAGCCATCCAGGCAGGTATCGACACTAACCGGATCGGGCAATATATTTACTCGAACTACGGATACGATCTTTGCAGGATACTCATACCTTATCTTAACGGGTATCATGAAACTACTGGTTCTGATATAGACAATGATACCTACAGCAGGTTTGTAACTTATATGCAGGATAGCATCTACACGCCGCTTAATATTTTGAATGTGCAATATGCTCCCCCGCTTAATTACCAAACCTTGTTTTACATGTACCCGCCTTCTACAAGTAATGGTACTGATTTCAGAAATACCTCGCCTGGACCCTGTTCTGCAGGTGTACAGTTATCAGTAAATGAACTTTCGGTATTTCTTTTTAATCTTATCAACAGCAATCTGCTGTTGCCTGAGCCTCAAAAGCAAGCCATGCTTCGCGACGATATTGGTTGGGACAGCCAGCAACAATGGTTTCAGACTTTTCCTGATTCAGTGCGTGTTCATAGTAAAGGCGGCTACCTTGGTCTTTCGTCCACACAGGGGTTACAGCTATTTATGCAGTACTTTGATAATGGCTTGTTGCTGGTGGCTATGTTTAATGGCGAAGACAATCATGGACTGGAAAACGGTATTAATACTGCCTATAGAAATTCCTGGAAATAATGTTCTTTTTTCCTGGCAACGTCTCACTTTGTGAATATTTTTTATCTACCGGAAAGGATCGTGTGGACGTTGCGCCAGGAAGATTGATTAGGAATCAAACTGGTTAAACCAGGAATCATCATTTACGCAACGTCCCGATGGGCATAAACTCAATTTGAAAATAGATGATGAACACATGCTGAGAAGGAGAACCAGGGCGGATTATATGTGGTCCGTGGGGACACGTACCAAGGCGGGGGGGAAATTCCTGGAAATAATGTTCTTTTTTCCTGGCAACGTCTCACTTTGAAAATATTTTTTATCTGGGATAAACCCAATTTGAAAATAGATGAGGAAGACATT
>JBQCHB010000129.1:0-12245 GCA_051955075.1 Flavisolibacter sp. | reverse complement strand
TTCATTCAAAGCGCCAAATTCTGCACGACAAGGATGACAGCCTTCAAACCAAAAATTGATCAACACCACTTTGCCTTTTAAACTATCATTATTGATGGTGCTTTGTTCATTGACTGCTGTAAAAGTGGGAAAAGGCTTTCCTAAAATTTGGCTCGCTTTAACCTTCATTAGAGAGTCAAAATTGGTTACCGTTGGTTGTTGCGCAAATGAGGCAATGGATAGTTGTAATAACGCTATAAAAAGCACGGGCTTCATTGTAAAAGTTTTAGTTGCGGGCAACGTTAAAGTGTTAATGAAGTTATGACATTTGAAAAACGTCCGTTTCAATTTCTTTCCCCGGGAGTGTTCCAGGCGCAACTTCAGCGTAAATGAATTTTGCGGGAACTCCCCGGTAACTGTGCTCTCCCCTGTCGCCGCCTGCAGCAATCTTTCTTTGTTTCCTTCAAAAACAAAATTTACATAGCAGTTTACATTTTTTGCTAAGCCCTTTGCAAAATTTACATGGAGCTTTGTAAAATTTGCATTGCTCTTTGCAAAATTTGTTTTGTACGCTGCATTTTTTGTATCACGGACAACAAAATTTTCAACAGCCCTTACAAAAAATGTTTCAGGCCTTGTAAAAAATGATACGGGGCTTTCAAATTTTTCAACGCCCATTGTAAAAAATGTTTCAGGCTTTGCAATTTTTGCAAAGGCCTTTGCAAAAAATGTTTTGGTCATTACAAAAAATGTTTTTGGTGTTGTAAAAAATGTTTTTGCCCTGGCAAAGAATGTTAACCGTATTTTCCGCAATAAGTTGCGTAGTTCCATGCTTGTAAAGCTTATGGTTAATGCTAATCTTTGATACTTACAACCTGCTACACCTGTGTATTGCACCCCTTTGTCAAACCAAAACCAATATGCTATGGCAAATCTTAGAATTACCAAGAGCTACAAAAGGCTTTCCGATGCCAACCTGATCGTGAAAATGACATTTATATTAGATGGCGTAAAAAACAATCCCTACTTCGTTTCTCCCGTTCCAAACATGGCCGATTTTGAAACGGCTATCACGGCTTTTACAGATGTTGTTGCCACAGACGGAGGCAAGGCCAAGACCGGGGCCAGGCATGCCCGGCGCCAGGAACTGATCATGCTTGCCGACCGTTTATCGAACTATGTGCTGATGGTAGCGAATGAAAATTATGAAATTGCTGTTACCAGTCACTTTGATTTTGCAAAAGCTTACGGTACTGCGCCTGAGGTTACACAAGCCACTGGCCTGCAATTGCAGGATGGTAACGGTGCAGGCAGCTTGTTGTTTAAGTTTAAAAAAGTGCCGGGAGCTAAAATATATGTTTGCCAGTACTCGCTTGACTATGAAACCGAAGAGTGGACCAATATAAATGGCATCACCACTAAATTTTTGGTGAAAGGTTTAGAATCGGCGAAGCGTTATTGGTTCCGGGTGATCGCTGTTGGCAAAAACGGAAAGGAAGTGGTAAGCAGTATGATGGTAAGTCGTGTAACACAGTAGGCCGGAGAGCATTACCCCTGCCCTGCTTTTTTTTAACGGCTGAAGAAGAATACTTTCAAGATATTGTCGCTTGTAAATGGTGGTGTATATTAGCGGGAATACGGCTGTTGAAGGTAATAGCAAAAAAAACACCCTGCTCATTCAGACAAATACATGAACTATTCGACATATTGGTCAATCCTTGACACACCATCCAAAACACTACAGTCAAATACTATTTTCCTGTGCATAGCTGCTGGTGCCGCACTGCTATGGTTCCTGACAAAAAAGTTTAAGAAGGACAGCGGAGGCGGAGATAAAGCAATCATCCTCTGGATGACATCAGCGTTTGGAGTTCTAGGCATTGCTGGGTATGTAACGCTGACATTTTTCTATCCAGACAAGGCCAACCAAAGGACTTTAGAAATGCTTAGCGCACCGACTACACCAAGGGTTGAAGGAGTTGTATCAAATTTTCAGCGAACATCTCGCAACGCCAAGTATGGTAGCGAAACAATAGAGAAGTTTTCGGTTGACAGTGTTCAATTTGCGTATGGTGACGCCGCATTAGGTAAATTCAACTCGTTCACACAGACAAATAACAATCTGATATTCGATGGACAACGGGTTCGTATCACTTACAAGACGGGTTCGCCATATGGGAACGAGTACAATTCTATCTTAAGGATTGAAATTGCCAAGTAAGTTTTACCCCTTATCAACAATAGCTACATACCGCCACATTGGTTTGCTGCTATGGACAGACGAAATACTGGATCAACTTTTTCTTTGCTATTTTCGATAAAATTCTACGACTAAGACAACCTGATGAAGATTTTTCTCATTATTGGCGGTATTTTCATAATCATCTTTATTTGCTTTGTTCCACTTAAGAGGGACATTGCCGAATACAATACTCAAAAAAATGGAGAACTGATAACGGGGGTTATTACTGATGTTCCTAACTGTATTGGAACAAAGGTGAAGCAGTTCATCAAGTTCCGGTTTAGCAACAGCATTTATTCAAAAAGAATTGGAGCACCTTGTGAACAATATAAAATTGGGCAGAAAATACAACTAAAGCATACACCGGGCACCGATTTATTTCTTTACGTAAATGAGACTAAGGAACGTGAATTTATTTCGACCGGGCTTTTGGCCGTAGCAGGACTCGCATTTATTGTTATAGGATTCAAAAAGAAGTAAAGCAGCACATAATAGTTTTTTTATGCAAGATGCTGAAGCGTGGGCTTACCGAATTAAAGGAGTGTTTTTATATGTGTAGTATCGTATAATACATAAATTAGGGTGTTATAAGCAACCTTATGGCTTCAGCAATATCACTACTTTCGTTATTGACAATTATAGTTTCCTGTAACAACTACAAGCAGTCAGGTGGTAGCCTTTTGACCACAGACAATAGTAAATCGGACACAGTAAAACCTGTTATTGTTACATCTTTTAAATCTGCCGCATATCCTGATATTTTTGAAGCAGCTTTTGGTAATGATACAAAAGTTACAGAAGGCGATATTACTTACAATTTTTACAAACTTGACATTGGCAAAATAAAAATTGAGAGTGGAAAATTGATTGCCTGCGACCCAATTGTTATGCACGATGCTTCACCATTTAGCCAAATTTTCCCTATCGGCGATTTTCCAGTTCATCTTGCAATGGCAAAAACCCATAATGATGAAAGGGTTGCTTTCAGCAGAGTTGTTTTTTCTGATAAACCAATCACGAAATGGGAATTTGCTCTTCAAAATGGACAAAAACCAATTTCATTAAAAGACACGAGCTTTTATTGTTATGGTGTTGATGCAGGAACAGGAATGTTCATTGACTCGATCTCTAATTACGTTTTCAATAAAAAAGACCACTCTGAGTGGGAAAATGCTTTTATTACAAAGGCAGAAAAGAATGGCTATAAGGGCTACATACACGATTTTGACGGACACAACCTTGCAACATTTTCAACAGGCTACGGTGATGGATGCTATGCCACATACATTGGTTTTGATAAAGAAGGAGAAGTTTCTCAAATATTGACTGACTTTGGGCTTGTGGAATGGTGGAAACTTGAAGAAAAAAAATAGACGTTTTCTCCTTTCACACCGAGTGTCCACCACTACAAATCTTCAGCCGATGTCTCACTGATGGCTTTTGTGTGGTGGCTTGTGGACCGGCTTGTTGTAATATTTTCGGCTTACAATCTTATCTTCATAGGGCTGTTGATGCCGCCGCAGCACAATAACTTGAAGAAACACCAACAGGAAGGTAACTCCCTGCCCTTGCCAATGCTTTAACAATAAATAACGGGCATAAAAATTAATCAATCTAACTGCAAGTATGAGAAAAATTGTTTTAGTTGTATTGCTTTTTACAAGCATTACCAACTTTGCTCAAAGCAATTATGTTGACAGCTTAAAACAGCAATTGTCAAAAACAACAGGTTCGATCGACAGTTTTAGCATCATGGTTAAACTTTCCGAATTCAGCTTTGTTTTAGGCGGTGGCACAGCCGATAATAATACGACCATACGCCTTCTTTCCATTGCCCGGCACCTTAAAAGCGATTCGCTGCTTGCCATCAGCTACAACTGGATCGGCTCTTATTTTGCATTTACCAAAGGAGATAATACGACAGCACTCGAATATTATTTTAAAGCTTTGCCATTAGCCAAAAAAGCCGGCGATAAAAGGCGCATTAGCTCTTTGTACTTTGATATTGCACTGGTGTACTTTACGCTTCAGAATAAAGAGGAGGCTGTAAAAAATTTACATAAGGGCAATGAAAACCTGCCCGACACATCCTCGCCCATGCATTTATTTATGCTGATGCAGTATCAACGCGGTATGGCCGAATATTATATTCGTTCCCATCAAAATGATTCCGCTCTTTTTTATGCGCAGCAGCTATCAGCTACCAGTCTTACACTAAACAGTGCTCCATTCCAATACGGAGCTTTACTTTTCAGTGCGAATGTTTACCACCAAATGGGCGACAGAGATTTGGCTGAGGTTTATTTTAAAAAGGCGGTTGCCATGACGCCTTCCATTGAAAGCGGCGCCGTCAGGCTTAATTTCTATAACATCTATATTCCTTATTTATTTGACAACGGCAACATACAAGAGGCACGCCACCAGGCAAACGACTTAATGGAATTGGGCCTGAATGACAATAACAATAACATAAAACTTTCGGCTGCAGAATTTTTGCGCCAGGCATTTGATTCGCTTCATAAAACAGACAGCGCTTATTATTATGCTGAAATAAAAGACGCACTAAACGATTCCATCTTTAACCAGAATAACATTAATAAGATCCAGGCAATGGAGTTCAGCGAACAACTGCATACGATGGAAGAAAATGCAAAAAAAGCGGAAGTAGCGCTGCAACGCAAACAAAACATTCAATATGCATTAATTGCTTTGGGCATCATCATCTTTATTATCTTCTCTTTGTTATTAAGCAGAACGGTTATTGTAAATGAAAAGCTGATCTCATTCCTTGCCATACTTGGATTGTTGATCGTGTTTGAGTTTATCAATTTGCTCATACATCCGTGGCTTGCATCATTCACACATGAATCGCCGGTATGGATGCTGCTTGTGTTGGTTATCATCGCATCGTTATTAATTCCCTTACACCATCGTTTGGAACATTGGATCAAAAGAAAAATGATTGAAAAGAATAAAGCCATCCGTTTGACGGCAGCAAAGAAGACAATTAAAAAGTTGGAAAGGCCAGATGACAAATCGGGTTAGAAGTACGAACGCACTACAAGATGGCTCAACGTTCATCCTTTATCTTCCTGCGGATTCTTTTGTGTGGATAGCAGGGACCGGGAATTTATTTAAGCAGTATCTTTGAAACGCCGGGTCTCTCCTTTCCGCAATAAAGAACCCGGCCGAGCAAAGCATACTTTCTTCAATTATTAAAGCCAACCAAAATGAAAATCGTTTGCCTGCTTCTTTCTGCCGCATTTGTTTGCTGTACTGCTTTTGCACAAAATGGAACCATTGTAGAACAAAAAAAGATCGAGGTCAATATTGATTCCATTATTAAACCTTCATCTGTATGGAATGCAGTGGCTAAAAAATATTATGACAGTGTGAACATTTACCGCATCACTTACTTGTCTGACGGATTAAAAGTAAAGGGCTACATGGATGTGCCTAAAAAGCCGGGTAAGTATCCATGTATTATCTACAACAGGGGCGGCAACAGGGATTTTGGAAAGCTCAATATCGGCGACTACCTTATTGATATGGCGCAAATGGCAAGTTGGGGATACTGTGTAGTGGCTTCGCAATACAGAGGCAATGATGGCGGTGAAGGCGCTGAAGAGTTTGGAGGTAAAGATGTAGATGATGTGTTGAATATGATTCCATTATTAAACTCGGTTGACAGGGCCGATACCTCGAGGATAGGGCTATGGGGCGTAAGCCGTGGCGGAATGATGACCTACGTTGCACTAACAAAAACAAAACAAATGAAAGCTGCTGTCGTTCTATCGGGCCTGGTCGATCTGAAGCAATCTGTTGAAACAAGAAAAGATATAGATTCAATGCTGAACGTTTGGCTGCCTTCTTATAGAAACGATAAAACAAATTTTATGAACCAAAGATCTGCCTTATACCTGGCCGATAAAATTTGTAAGTCAACGCCCATCTTCATGATCCAGGGAACTTCCGACTGGCGGGTTACAACGCCGCAGGTACTGGACCTGGCAGCAAAGTTCTATAGTTTGCAACAACCCTTCAGGCTCTCTGTTTTTGAAGGAGCCGATCATGGCGTTACGGAGTTTATGGAAGAAGTAAGCCGCCAGACAAAAGCATTTTTTGACGACTACCTGCGTGATAAAAAAAGGTGGCCTTCGCTTGAGCAGCACGGCGATTGAGAAATTCAGGCATCTTTGTCATCAATACAGGATTATACCTGCAGTATTCAATGAATATAGATTTTATGAGCAAAATTAAAAACAGCCAAAACAAACTATCAGCACAAGAAAAGGAAGCATTACTGGGCACACTGAAAGCCCGGTTTGAAAAAAACAAGAACCGCCATCAGGGTATGAAATGGGAAAAAGTGCAGGCAAGGCTGGATACTGACAGCAAAAAATTATGGTCGCTGCAGCAAATGGAAGCCACCGGCGGCGAACCGGATGTTGTAGCACATGATAAGAAAACAGGCGCCTACATTTTTTATGATTGCTCGGCCGAAAGTCCTAAGGACCGCAGAAGCCTGTGCTACGATCATGAAGCACTGGAAGCAAGAAAAGAGCACAAACCACAAAACAGCGCTGTGGAGATGGCAACAGAAATAGGCATTGAGCTTTTAACCGAAGCACAATACAGGGAACTGCAGCAACTGGGAAAGTTTGATACCAAAACGTCAAGCTGGGTGAAAACGCCTGCTGCTATCAGGAAGCTTGGTGGCGCCGTGTTTTGCGACCGCAGATATGATACGGTGTTCCTGTATCACAACGGCGCCGAATCTTATTATGCTGCCAGGGGCTTTCGTGGATGGCTAAGCGTTTAAGTTTGCGAGATTAGCCTTAGAGCATTTAGGTTTGTGCGTTGTCGTCATACAGGTGTTGTATAATTTTATAAACTTCAACAGGCAAAATGAAACGACTATTGATTATCGCATTAACTATTGGGCTTTTTGCCTGTAACCGCACAGGCAATACCAAAGCTTTGCAAAACGAAATTGACAGTCTTCAGGCCCGGTTAAATGACGCTTACAAACCTGGCTTCGGTGAGTTCATGAGCAGCATCCAGGTGCACCACGCTAAGCTTTGGTTTGCAGCACAAAACCAAAATTGGAAATTGGCAGACTTTGAAGTGAATGAAATAAAAGAATCATTAGACGACATTAAAAAGTATTGCACTGACCGAATAGAAACACGATCTATAGATATGATTGACCAACCTGTTGAAAATGTGAGTAATGCCATTCAGGAAAAAAACACAGCACTTTTTAAAAGCAATTTTGTTATACTAACCAACACCTGCAATGCCTGCCACCAGGTTACAAAGCATGAATTCAATGTAATAAAAATACCGGCTACTCCTCCTTTCAGCAACCAGGACTTTAAACCTTAGTCTTCATCAACACTTTACAAAAGATAAGGCTGCAAACGTTAGCGGCGCTTACGATGTACGCCTCACCATTAAAACATCGGCTGAAGAACGCAATACCACAAAATCAATAAAGCTTTATTAACACGTTGGCAGTGGGTTTGGCTTATCTTTGCGGCCCGAAAACGGCCATTTCAACCGGCGTGTAACAGCCGGCTTTAACCGTTGCATTTATTTATTGACTTCAATTATTTATTCATGCGTCATCTTGCGTTCCCTTCTTTGTTAGTTGCAACAGGTTTGTTGTTTGCATCTGCCAGCGTATCGGCACAGGCAAACACCGACTCTGTTCTGTACGATCACCAGGAAGTTTTTGGTCCCATTACCTGGCCGGTTACAAGCGGCAACACCCGTTCGGCAAGTGGCAAGCCCGGCGAACACTACTGGCAAAACAGGGCGGACTACCAGATAAAAGCAAGCCTGAACGAAACGCCTTCCGATACTACCATTACGGGTGAAGTTGTGATCACCTATACCAACAATAGCCCCGATAGTTTGGATTATTTATGGCTGCAGTTAGACCAGAACCTTTTTAATCCCGATTCCCGCGGTGCCGCTACCACACCTTACTCCGGCGATCGTTTTGATGTACGGGGTTTCAGCCGTGGCGGTTATCATATTCAATCGGTATCGGTAAACTATAAAAAACAAAACTATGCCGTTGAACCTGTTATTACCGATGCCAGGATGCAGGTGCGCCTGCGTGCGCCTATGGCTGGCAAAGGCGACAAGATACAGGTGAAGGTCAATTACAGTTTTTCCATTCCTTTCTACGGCGCCGACCGCATGGGGCGCAAACTGTTTAAAGACGGATATGTTTATGAAATAGCACAATGGTACCCACGCATGTGTGTGTATGATGATGTGGAAGGATGGAACACCCTACCCTACATGGGCCTTGGTGAATTTTATTGCGATTATGGCAATTTCGATTACTACATAACGGCGCCTGCCAACATGCTGGTTGTAGGCTCCGGCGATCTGCAAAATGCAGCGCAGGTACTTACGGCTACACAGCAAAGCCGCCTGGCACAAGCCCGTAAAAGCGACAGCACGGTAATGATCATTAAGCCGGAAGAAGTGAATCTTGCCGCTACCCATCCCTTTAAAGGAACCCGCACCTGGCATTTTAAAATGCTGAACTCACGTGATGTGTCGTGGGCTGCATCGAAAGCTTTTATATGGGATGCTTCGGGAGTGAATTTCCCTTCGGGCAGAAAAGGCATAGCCATGTCGGCTTATCCTGTTGAAAGCTCGGGAAGAGATTCATGGGGACGATCTACAGAATATTTAAAGAACAGCATGGAAATTTATTCCAAAGCCTATTTCGAATATCCATGGAACACAGCTACCAGCGTGGCAGGTGTGGCATTGGGCATGGAATATCCCGGCATTATTTTCTGTTTGGATGACTTGAAGAATAAAGGCTTGTGGAGCGATGTGACACACGAAATCGGTCACAACTGGTTTCCCATGATCGTGGGCAGCAACGAAAGAAAATACATGTGGATGGATGAAGGTTTCAACACGTTCATCAACGAACATGCTACCTATGTTTTCAACAATGGCGAATACCGTGATACAACCAACAGGGTTAACGGCATCCTGCGTTCGTTCCGCAACAGCCACGATCCGTTAATGACGGCGCCGGAAGCTATTGGCCTGAACGATTACGGGCAGTATTATAGCAAAACGGCTTTAGGATTGGATATGCTGCGCAATACGGTAGTAGGAAAAGATCGCTTTGATTATGCTTTTCGTGAGTACATCAAACACTGGGCATTCAAACATCCTTTGCCTTATGATTTTTTCAGGGCAATGAATGATGCCACCGGCGAAGACCTGAACTGGTTTTGGAAACCATGGTTCTTCACCACGTGGAAACTAGACCAGGCTGTGAAATCGGTCAAATATGTAAAAGACAATCCGGCCAACGGGGCTTTAATTACTTTGGTCAATAAAGAAAAAATGGCCATGCCGGTTGATCTGAAAATTACGCAGGACAATGGCAAAACAGAGACCATTCACCTGCCTGTGAACATCTGGCAACGCAACAGTACATGGACGTTCTCTTATCCATCTACATCTGCCATAAAAAACATTGAGCTTGATCCGCAGGGGCAATTGCCCGATGTAAACAGGAACAATAATAATTACAGTGAAAAAAGCAGTTTTTAATTAAACACGAATTCTTTACGAATTACACGAATGTAATCGTGAAGCATCACTATAAACACTAAAATCAGAACACCAAATCACAAATTAGTATGGCTTTACAAGCAGGAATTGTGGGATTACCCAATGTAGGAAAATCAACTTTGTTTAATGCAGTAAGCAATAGCGCCAAGGCGCAGGCAAGCAATTATCGCTTTTGTACCATTGATCCAAACGTAGGCCTGGTAGATGTGCCCGATGCCCGTTTAAAAAAGCTGGCCGAACTGGTGCAGCCTAACCGTATCGTACCTACGCAAATTGAAATTGTTGACATTGCAGGTTTGGTTCGCGGCGCCAGCAAAGGCGAAGGATTAGGTAATAAGTTTTTAGGCAACATTCGGGAAGTGGATGCCATCATTCATGTGATACGTTGTTTTGAAGATGAAAACATTTTGCGTGATGAAGGTGCTATCAATCCTGTTGGCGATAAAGAAATTATTGATACCGAGCTGCAGTTGAAAGACCTTGAGAGTGTAGAGAAAAAATTGCAGCGTACAGAAAAAATGGCGAAGACCGATCCAAAAGCCAAAGCAGAACTGGCAGTATTGCAGCAATGCAAGCAACACCTGGAGCAGGGAAAAAACATTCGTGAGCTGGATCTTAGCAAGGATGAAGCATTGGCCATTGCTGATCTGTTTCTACTGACTGCAAAACCTGTTTTGTATGTGGCTAATGTTGACGAGGCCTCTATGCATACAGGCAATAAATTTTCTGAAACATTGCAGGAAGCGGTGAAGAATGAGAATGCGCAGGTGATCATTATGAACAACAACATTGAAGCGCAAATTGCGGAGATGGAAAGTGCTGAGGATAAAGAATTGTTCATGGAAGAATACGGCATGAAAGAACCTGCGTTGGATCGTTTGATCCATTCTGCTTATAAGCTGCTGACGCTTCAAACATATTTTACGGCCGGTGTTCAGGAAGTTCGTGCATGGACCATTCATGAAGGATGGAAAGCGCCACAAGCTGCCGGTGTAATCCATACCGATTTTGAAAAAGGTTTCATTAAGGCAGAAGTGATCAGCTACGATGATTTTGTAAAATACGAATCGGAAGCCGCTGCCCGTGAAGCAGGCCGGTTAAGAATTGAAGGAAAAGAATACGTGGTAAAGGATGGCGATGTCATGCATTTCAGGTTTAATGTCTGAACCAGGATTTGGGTGGATTGAGAGGATTGATGAGGAAATAAGATCTTACTATAATAAAAAGAGTCTTCGAATAAGAAGACTCTTTTTATTTCTTGCTAATCTTTTAATCCACCCAAATCCTGGTTCAGAACAATGCTCTTAACGCTGCTCTTCCTACATGCACGGTCCTGGCGTCACCGGGTTTGCGGCCCTCGTATTGAAAGTTCAATTCAAGATTGTTGAGTAACCTTTTGGTCAGTTCTACAGACCATAAATAATTGCTGCCAGGCAATAAACCATCAAGCATAATATAACTTACTGTAGTGTTAGCGGGATAGTTATACCTGATATTGTTGTACGTGAATTTTCCGGAAATAGAACTGTTTTGCAAAACGTTGTATTTCGTTTCAAGGTTCAAAGCATTGGATAAAGATTTCTGCCCGCCATAGTTTTCTTTGTTTTTCTTTTGTTCAAGCGTATAGCTCGTTTGAATTCTGAACACTGTTCCTTTCACATAAGAAATGCGTGGCTCCGCATGATAAACATCGATCTCGTAATTCCTGTTTTCGAAATTGGCGTTAGGCGTGTATAATGCGTTGATCTCTTTTTTTCCATTGATATCAAAAGTAATGGCCTGGCTGATATTCCACCTGATCTTTGTTGCCCAGTTACTCAGCTTCCTGCTTTCATACCCGTAAGTAAGCAAGGCCTTTCCTGTGTTTTGCAAATTGCTTACATCTATACCCCACTTGCTTGAAAAACGATTGAAAGAAAGTGTATTGAGGAAAGATGTATTCAACGTTAGCAAAGCCGTATCGTCAATATTATATTTAAAAGGATTGAATTCAAAATCGCTTGTTGCAATGGCCTTTTTGCTTTTTTGCATAGACGTTTGCAAATTGAACCTTGCCATAAATTTTCCAAAACCACTGATGTCAGAAGCATTTAAAACTGCCTTGGGATTGAAATTAAAACTGTAGTTAAGCGCCGTGTAATTAGATTTTGTAAACTCATTGGTCGGGGTAAAAATGCGGATGAACTTTGCCTGGTCCTGAAACAATGCCACTTCAAATTCATTCAATTGCTGGATGCCGTCGCCGTTATAATCATTCCATGTGTATTCACCCTGCCCTGCCGGTACTTCCAGGTAAGCAAAATCTCTTTTCTGCTCCTGCCCTGTTCCCAATTCGTATAACACATTACCCGTTATAAGGCCTTTCCATTCGTTAATGGTATATTCTGCCCGTCCTAAAACG
>JBQCHB010000128.1:0-4094 GCA_051955075.1 Flavisolibacter sp. | reverse complement strand
CGAAGCCGTTTGACTATACAATTTTTGCACAATGGAATTCACACTGTACAAGTGTGCGACGCAACAGAAGCTTAATAGTAGTACTTCAGCCAGGCCCATAACAATCATTAAAACCTTTACACAGCCTTAACAAATCAAGGAAACCAGGCCTAAAAAACCATAAACTACACCCCATGAACTATAAACTAAAACGTATCTTTGCCGCCCCGATCAAAACCCTCGGGATTTTATCATGGAAGAAAACAATATTGTTAACCCAAACGCTGAAGGACAGGAGAATGCGCCTGTGGCTGAACAAGCAGCTGCAGAGCAGGCTACAGCGACATCAAATGTACCTGTTCAGGAGCCTGTTGAAGAAAGAGTAGCAACAGCTCATGACGATTTCGATTGGAGTATTGACAAACGTAATGTTGCGTCTTACACACAAGAAGAAAAAGAAAAGTACGACAAAGTGTATGAAAACACTTTCGTACAACTGAACGATGGCGAAATGATCACAGGTCTTGTGGTTGGTATCACGAAAACAGATGTGGTATTGAACATAGGCTTTAAATCAGACGGCCTTGTTTCTCTCAACGAATTCCGCGATATGCAGGGATTGAAAGTTGGTGATGAAGTGGAAGTGATGGTAGTAGAAAAAGAAGACCGTGACGGTAATCTGAACTTAAGCCGCAAGCAAGCCCGCATTACCCGTGCCTGGGAAAGAATCGTTGAGGTTCATAAAACTGGTGAAATTGTTACCGGTACTGTTACCAGCAAAACTAAAGGTGGTTTGATCGTTGACGTATTTGGTATGGAAACCTTCCTGCCGGGTTCTCAAATCGATGTGAAGCCTGTAACTGATTACGATCAGTTTGTTGGTAAAACAATGGAGTTCAAAGTGGTGAAAATTAATGAAGCCATTAAGAATGCTGTTGTATCTCACAAAGCGCTGATTGAAAGCGATATTGAAGCACAACGTGCACAAATCATTGGCAAGCTTGAAAAAGGCCAGGTACTGGAAGGTACGGTTAAGAACATCACCGACTTCGGTGCGTTCATGGATCTTGGCGGCTTAGATGGTTTGTTGTACATCACCGATATTTCATGGGGACGTATCAACCATCCTTCAGAAGTGTTGAAGTTAGACCAGAAGATCAACGTGGTGGTGTTGGATTTCGACGACGAGAAAAAACGTATCTCTCTTGGTTTAAAACAACTGACTCCGCATCCTTGGGATGTGTTGCCTGAAACCATTGTTGAAGGCTCTATTGTAAAAGGTAAAGTAGTGAACATTGAAGACTACGGTGCTTTCTTAGAAATTCTTCCAGGTGTTGAAGGTTTGGTTCACGTATCTGAAATTACATGGGCTAACACACCGATCAATGCAAAAGAATTCTTCAAACTGGGCGATGAGCATGAAGCAAAAGTGGTAACACTTGACAAAGACAGCCGTAAAATGAGCTTGTCTATCAAACAAATGTCTCAGGATCCATGGAGCGATATTGAAACCAAATTCCCAGAAGGAAGCCGCCACACAGGCGTTGTTAAAAACATCACCCCTTACGGTGTGTTTGTTGAACTGACTTCCGGCATTGGTGGTATGATCCACATCTCTGACCTTAGCTGGTTGAAACGTTTCAATCACCCAACTGAGTTTACAAAAGTTGGTGAGAACATTGATGTGATCATCTTAGGCATTGATAAAGAAAACCGCAAACTGCAGTTAGGCCATAAGCAATTGGAAGAAGATCCCTGGAACAGCTTGCAAGACACTTTCGCCGTTGGTTCTATCCACGAAGGAACGGTGTTGCGCAAAGATGATAAAGGTGCTATTGTTCAATTACCTTACGGTCTGGAAGGCTTTGCTCCTAACCGTCACCTTGCAAAAGAAGATGGTAAGAGTGTTGGCGCAGACGAAACTGCAGAATTCATGGTAATTGAATTTGATCGCAACGAAAAACGCATTGTTGTTTCTCATGCCCGCATTTGGGAACAAGCTAAGGTTGAAGAAAAAGATGCAGCAAGAAAAGAGGCAAGAGCTGAAGCTGACAAAACCAAGAAGGCTGTGAAGAGTATTCAGGGCAAAGTTGAAAAACCAACCCTTGGCGATTTAGGTGCGCTGGCTCAGATCAAAGAAAGATTACAACAGGAAGAAAAAGGCGGTGCCGCCCAAACTCCTGAAACCGAAGGATAATAGAAACTAAGGTTCAAGATTAAGAGGATTTACAAGGATTTAAAACCTTCATTATATAGCAAGAGTCCTACGTGATGTAGGACTCTTTTCTTTTCCTATAAGCCCTGAATAGTAAAAACCTTGGTTCTATTATTTTAAAGCAAACACCACCGTAACATCATACTTCAACTTGATCTTTTTAAAATCAACCGGTGCACCACCTCCATCGGCAGCTACGCCTTCTGCTACCATGGCTTTATTTGCCATTCTGAAATTTTGCATATAAGGTGTGTAATACTCCGTTGGCTCATTAATGGTAACGGCCACACCAATTTTTTCATCAATTGCTTCAGCTAAATATCCGGCTTTTTCCTTCGCCGCTTTTACTGCTTCGATCTTGAGCTTTTTACGTAATTCTTCCATCTTGCTCGAAGAAGTTTTTTGAAAAAAAAAGTTTTGTGTAGCGTTATCATCCAGGCGATCTACCAAATCGTCAACCTGTTTGCTATTCTTCAATTTTAATTGATAAGCAATGGAAGCATATAACTCTTCTTTTTTATTTTTCTTTCTTAACCATGGGTTGCCATTGTAGCCATCATAAGCGGCAATGCTTATTAAAGAATCAGGAATGCCTAATGATTTTACATTATTCAAAAAGTCCTGCTTGATCTTATCAATACTGATCTTACCCTGGCCCTTTTTGTTGTATTCCTTTAAGTCCACCTGAACATAAATTTCATCAGGGATGATTTCCATTTCTGCGCTGCCCGTAACTGTTATCGTCTTGGGGAACGGAACTTTATCGCTTTGAGAAAAGCTGTAGCATGCAAACAACGTCATCGATAGTGTAACAAAAATTTTTTTCATGGTATAAATTTTTATAACAGATGTTTGTTGTTAAGTAATTACACAAACACAGTTTGTTCCTTAACAATTTCTAAACACGTAACTTTAAATCTCAATTTGCTTGCCTGATGAGTATTTGGAAAAAATTAGCGGAGTTTCAATTTGTACGAAAGATTGTTTATGCTATCGTTGGAATATTTTCTTATCCTGGTCTTGCTATAGTCAACAAACTCAAGATCAGCGGTACAGAACATATAGAAAATCTGCCCAAACAAAATGTGTTATTCGTCAGTAATCACCAAACTTATTTTGCCGACGTCATTACTTTCCTTCATATTTTTTGCGCTGTAAAATGGCGTAAGAAAAACAAACTTGGCGTTCCTTATTATTTGCTCAACCCTTTTACAAGGGTGTATTATGTAGCAGCGGAAGAAACGATGAAAAGCAGTTGGATCAGCCGCTTGTTCACATTAGCCGGGGCGCTTACCGTAAAACGTACCTGGAAAAAAGATGGTAATGAAACCCGCCGCGGATTAGATCCAAGCGATACAAGAAAAATAGAAAGAGCTCTACACAATGCCTGGGTGATCACTTTTCCGCAGGGAACTACAAAGCCTTTTGCACCCGGCAGAAAAGGAACGGCTTACATCATAAAACATTGTCGTCCTACTGTAATACCTGTAGTAATACAAGGTTTTTGGCGAGCCTTTAATAAAAAAGGACTGAAGTTTAAAAAGAAAGGTGTGTCACTGTCTGTTACATTTAAGGAGCCGTTACAAATCAATTACGACGCACCCGCAGAAGAAATTTTGATGCAGGTAATGGACGCTATTGAGCAAAGCAAAAAATTTATGATGATGGGCGCCCATCACTGGAAAACACAGGAAGAAGCGGTAGCATAAAGAAAGTTTCGAGCCACAAGCTGAAGCTTTGAGACTGAAAGAAAGATTATTTGTAATAGTTAGTAGTTGATCCGACAAACAAGGGATATTGTTTATAGTAATTCTAGGGAAACGGATTGGTTGTTGTGATCTAAAGGTACAATATTGAGCATCTTTTCTAATGCCCGGCTTTTGTTTTCCGTGAACGTTTC
>JBQCHB010000127.1:0-6462 GCA_051955075.1 Flavisolibacter sp. | reverse complement strand
AGGTGTTGCCCCAAAGGTCGAACCAGCTCCACTCGGGAACGTTCTTGGTGAACCGCTGTTCTACCTTGGTTCTGTTATACATAATACCTACATAGGTTTTACTGGTGCGCCACATCATAGCCACAATACTTTTATCGTAGGCAGGCGAATGGGGGTCCTGTTCTGTATCGGTATAAGCATGGTGAATGCGGTGCATAATGCCGTAAACCCTTGGGCTCATGTAAGAAGAGCCCTGCGTGATATAGGAGTAAATAAAAAAGAATCTTTCCCAGCCCTTGCTCATGCTAAAAGCGCCATGTGCTGCATAACGATGATGAAAAAAAGATTGCGCAAAAAGAGACAAATACCAATGCGCAATAAAGAAAATAATGATAATAGCCACTTGTATCCGGGGTTTAAAATGAGAACTGCGAACGTCGCAAAAATCGGTGAAATTTTAAAACAAAATGTATTTGTTTTAGAAGGTAAAGTCTGGAGTTTTGAGTTTGGGGTTTGGAGTTTGGCGTGTTTAGATCGGACAAACTGTTTTTATTCTACATCCTGCCTTAAAGAACCAAAACCAAAAACTCTAAACTCAAAACTCTCCTATCCCTTCATATTCATCAGGTCGATCATCAGGTTGAAAGAATCGAGAGATGAAGTGTTATTGATCTTGAAAGGCTTTACAATATAGCCCGACACGCCTAAGTTCTTTGCGGTTTCCTTATCCACTTTTTCATCGGATGTAGTGATCATAAAACATTTGATGTTTTTCCACTCCGGCGTTTCTCTTAGAATATGCAAAAACTCCAGGCCATTCATTCTTGGCATGTTGATGTCGATTAAAACGATGTCGGGCAAGCCATCTAAAACGGTTTCATGCGTACCTTTTAAAATAGAGAGAGCTTCCTCCCCGTTCTTTGCTACTACCAGTTTGTAAAAAACATTCAGCTTGTCTAACGAACGTTTAATATCCATAGCATCTAACTGGTCATCTTCCACTAATAAAATTGTACTGACTTTGTTCATACGGTTATTTTTTCCAGGTAAAAGAAAATAAAGAGCCTTTGCCCGGCTCTGAAGAAACGAAGATCTTCTCGTTTCTTGAATCCAGTATCTTTCTTACAATAGCAAGACCAACACCGGTGCTTTCAAAACTGTCTCTTTCCTGCAGGGTTTGAAAAATAAGAAATATTTTTTCATGATAGTTCTTTCCGATGCCAGGCCCGTTGTCTTTCACAAAAAATTCCCACTGATCGGCATACTCTTTATGATACACCGATATTTCGCCTTGCTCCTTATCATTATACTTTATGGCATTACCGATGAGATTTGAAAAGATCTGCAATAGCGGAAGTTTTTCTGAATAAATTACCGGTAACAAAGGCGAAATATTAACTTTTGTACCGGTATTGACAGTGAAGTTTTCCAATACTTCTTCAACCAAAGAGTGAATATTCAGTTCTTCCTCATGGTTTTGATCCTTCCCAATGCGTGCATAAGAAAGCAGGCCCTGTATAAGATTCTCCCCTCTTATTACCCGGCCTTTTATCAACTGCAGGTAATCGGCCACTTTTGGCGATAACTCCTGCTTATGATCTTCTTCGATCCAGGTTACTACATTGTCGATGCCGCGTAAGGGTGCTTTCATATCATGCGAAACAATATGAGCGAACTGGTCAAGCTCCGTGTTTTTTCTTTTCAATTCCGAAATGGTAAAGGAAAGCGTTTTGGCCATATAGTTCAACGAACGGGCAAGACTGCTTAATTCGTCACGGCCTGTTTCCTCGGTATGTACTTCATAATTACCGCCGGTAATGCTGTCGGCCATCTTTACCATTTTGTTGATGCGGTTTGAAATACGATAAATCAAAAAACTTACAACAAACAAAGCCATAACCACCGAAAAAGTGGTAAGCGTGAATGAAACTGTTTTGGTTTTTTGAACTGAAAAAGCCAAAAGGTCTTCCCTGTTACTTCTCCTCTCGTATTCAAGGTTTATAAATTCCCGTATTTTCTTCTGAAGATCAGTATTCAGTTTTCTTTCATCGCTGATCTTCATTTTTTCAGTGTACAGTTTGTTGAAATAAGGAAGATTTCTGTCAGAAGCTTCGGCGCCTATTTTAGCCTGGCGCAATGGTCTTGCAAAATCGGTAAGCCAACGATCATTCAATTCTTTTATCTCTTTCAGCAGAACCGTTTGCTCGGACGTATCGTGCACCTGCGTAAACAGTTCTTTTAAAATCACATCATTTTCCTGGGCGGCCGAATCGTAAGCCTGTAAAAAATAATCGTCACCTGTTAATAAAAATCCCCTGAGGCCGCTTCCCATATTTAAAATATTTCTTTGAAAGCGGTTGCCATTTTTTACAATAGACGTAGATAATACAACGAAATCCGAATTCTCTCTTACTTTTTCCGATTGCCTGAAGTTGATAAAAGTGGTGATGGCAAATAAAAGAAGTATAAATAAAAAGCTCAGGAAGATCAGGTAAGATATCCGCATGCAGGGTGATTTGGCTTGCAATGTAAAAAAATATTGAATTAAGCTTCAGGAAGGGCCGATTTCTAATCTTTGCCTAATCTTGAGCAGTGTGATTTATCTTAAGAAGGGGCAAAATCAAGAGTTATTAAAAATTATGAGGTATGTGTACGCTTAAAATACAGCCTTCGCCCGGCGCTGTATTGATATAAACTTTTCCATTGTGCAGTTCGGCCCTGCTGTAAATACTTCTAAGGCCAAGGCCTCTTTCAACAGTTTTCAGGTTGAAACCTTTCCCGTTGTCTTTCACTTCAAAGTCAGTAGAGTTTTCATCAGCATCTATATTTATTTCAACACTGGTGGCTTCGGCGTATTTCATAATGTTGCTTAGCTGTTCCTGCAAAATTCTAAAAATAGAAAGCAAGGTTGAGGAAGGCAATGCCTCTAAATATTCGCTTCCTTCAATGGTTACATTTACTTTAAGTTTCAGTGAAAGATTGATCTTGTCAACCATATCCTGAACAGCCTGCTTAAAATCTTTATCTTCCCAACTCATTGGATTTAACCGGTGGCTGATGTTCCTGATCTCGTTAATGGCACTAAGCAGGTGTTGTGCAGTATTGGCAATAAAAGACGATTTGTTCCCCGTATAAATTTCCTGTTCCAGCAATAATTTGCATGTGGTCAATATCTGGTTTACGTTATCGTGCAATTCGGCGGCTATTTCTTTTCGTTCCTTTTCCTGTGCATCTATAACTGCCGAAACCAGTTGCTGCCTTTTTGTTTGTTCCTGCACTGAAAGCCGTTGAAGCAGCATGGTTTTGTCTGTGATGTCTTCGCCAAGGCTTAACATGCCCGAAGGTTGATGTACTTCTTCAGAGATAATGGAATTATACCAACTTATATACCTGATATTGTTTTTTTTAGTTTGAACAACAGATTCATACTCCTTAAAGGGTACTTCTTTTGTTTGCAACATGTGTAGAAAAAGCTTGCGTATCTTTTCTCTTTGCTTTTCGGGCACGAAATGATCGAACCAATTTTTGCCAATGATGTCTTCTCTTGAAGCTTCTAATAAAGAACAACCCTTTTCATTTATAAAACGAACTGTTTGGTCTGCATCGATCACGATAACAATTCCAGCCGCCAGATTCAGGTATTCTTCTGCACCATTAACCAGGCTATTTACCATAATGCCGTTTTTAAATTCTCAATAAGAAACCATAAGCAATAGTATCAAAGATCAAACCTCTGAACAAGCGTTTTATCACGGTGGTTAAACAGGTAAAAAATGCAAGAGGTTGTGCACATTCCAAAACACAGAAGTCTTTCGTCCCGCCGCTTTATTGATGTGTATTACTGTTGATTATTTAAACAGAGGAAATTAATGTAGAGGTGCTTGCCCGAACATTTATTTGTCGCACAGGACAAAAGCTAAAGGCTCTATTTTCCTTCTTAAAAACCCGCGTTTCTTATGGGCACTATTTTTTGCAGTATGTTTTATATCTCCGCTCCCTCTCTAACACTCACTTTCACAACTCAATTTTAATCACTAATAAATGTTTGATTATGGTAGAAAACAGAAACCAGGAAGAACAAAGAGAAATGGGGCAGAAAAGCCGTCGTGGGTTTGCTGCGATGGATCCGGAAAGACAAAAACAAATTGCCAGCGAAGGTGGCCGTGCAGCTCACAGGCAAGGTGTGGCGCATGAATGGAGCGCCGACGAAGCCAGGCAAGCAGGACGCAAAGGTGGACAAAACTCGAAAGGTAGTCGTGGCAGAACAAATACAGGCCGCGAGGAAGAATAGCCCGGTAAGAATTTCTCTTAGGCATTTACCAACAAGTCTTCAGCAGTGAAGACTTGTTCTTTTTTAGATGCAATGGCCTACGACTATAGTTTTTAAATACGATACCCGATGTCATTTAAATAGTTGCAACAAATAAAAAACGTTCTGCGGTTAACAGAACGTTTTTTATTTGCAAATCCAATCGATTAGTCTTCGCTACGACCGCGGCTGCTTCCACCACTGTTTCCGCTGCTACGGCCACCGCCATGTGATGCTTTACCGCCTTCTCTGCTCACTCTTTCTCTTGTGCTTTTGCTTGCTGATGCTAAACCTCTTTCGGATTTACCACCACCTTGGCTTCCGCTCCTGCTGCTTCCACCAGAATTGCTGCGGCCGCCGCCCTGGCCGCCACTTGAACTTCTAGGCATAATTGTTCAATTTTGAAGTTAAAAAATAATAAACCGTTATAAAGAAGTTACCACGTACTATTATAAAAGCCCCATTATGCAATGAGGCTTGGTAGTGTCCACAATTACCGGCGATTTCCCTTGCTTCTTAAAAACTCTTCTACTTTTTCCCTGCTATTACCTACTTGTTCTATAGCCCTTCTAACATCTTCTGTGGAAACACCCAACTTCTGGGCTATGTGCTGCAATTCATATGCTTCGTTACCGGCAACCCTTGAACGATCCTGGCCGCCTCTTATATTTTTATCGTCTGCCATAGTAAAAATGTTTCTGTAACAACATAAAATATTGTGCCACAACGTAACTGGAAAACACTGTGTAGAGAATAATGAAATACTTTTTTGAAAATGATGCTTAACCTGTTTTTAACCATTGGATACAATGCCAGTTAACAGGTAGTCAATGCTGATTGTACAGAACAAACCAAAGGTTGGTTTCAAACCGCTTTTTTGAAAGACACCATACCCAACCGCTCCTGCTCCTGGCAACGCTTTACACATTCCAACACCGACGCAAAATCTTCAATTAAAACAACGATCAATGAGTGGGGCCTGCGGTGGTTGATAGCATTTTCTACTGCTGCACATTCACACCAGCAATAAGAAACAGGTTTTGATGCATCAACACGGCGTATACCTATAGTAAGTAAACGATCCATTTCTTCATGTGTTCTTCCCCGCAGGTCTTTGTCGTGGCGGATAACGATTTCATCAAACAGCCTGGCGGCTTCTTCTGCCAGCGCTATAATATCTTCATCTCTCCTGTCCCCTACACCTGTAATAATTCCCACTTTAGTTTTAGCATCAAATGTTTTAATAAAATGGCCCAAAGCTCTTACGCCGTGCGGGTTGTGAGCATAATACAACATTACCGTGCAATCGTTGAAATCAAAGATGTTCATTCTTCCCGGCGTACTTTCATCACCTGGCAGAAACGTTTGCAAAGCTTTTCTAATGGTGCTGATCTTAATATTATTAGTGTAGGCTGCCAGTGATGCCGCCAAAACATTGGCAATATTGAATGCTGCTCTTCCTGCAAATGTTATAGGTACTTTGGCAAGCTCTTCAATAGGGATAATATGATTACCTATCCGTAAAATGATATAACCGTTTTCAGGGTATGTTGCTATTCCTCCATTGGCGCAGTGTTGTTCGATACGAAGGTTATCACTATATAAAGAAAATAAAGCCACTTTGCATTTTACATTATCCTTCATGGCATACACCAGGTCATCATCTGCGTTTAAAACAGCATAACCCGAAGGCATTACTGTTTCCGGCACAACTGATTTTACACGGGCCAATTTCTCAATCGTATCGATTCCATCAAGTCCCAGATGGTCTTCAGCTACGTTGGTAACGATAGCGGTATTGCATTGATCGTATGCCAGGCCTGAGCGCAGTATGCCACCCCTGGCTGTTTCCAGTACCGCAAATTCAACAGCACTGTCTTTTAAAATAAGTTCTGCTGATTGTGGGCCTGAACAATCGCCTTTCAACACCAATTCGTTATTTATATAAATTCCATCCGTTGTTGTAAATCCTGTAACGCATCCCGATTGTTGTACTATGTGCGCCACTAATCTTGTGGTAGTTGTTTTTCCATTAGTGCCTGTGATGGTTATGATAGGGATACGGCCATTGTTGTTGTGGAGGAACAACATATCCATTACGGGTGCAGCCACATTTCTTGGTGTGCCAACTGTTGGTTCCAAATGCATTCTAACGCCCGGCGCTGCGTTTACCT
>JBQCHB010000126.1:0-21699 GCA_051955075.1 Flavisolibacter sp. | reverse complement strand
GGAATTTTGAATACAGCTGGTACGGGCAGTTCCCATTGCAGGCCGACAGTTTCCAGCTTTTGCAAAAAGATTTTCAAACCTTTAAACAGCAGTTGCAGTAATGAGAAAATACGGCGCTTATATCATTGCTGCTATTGTTATTTTTTTCCTGGGCAGCCTTATCATTGCCAATAGTAAAAAGCGACAGCGCCGCATGGACGAACGCATTACGCTGCGGCATGTTGATAAGATACCATACGGAACTGCCGTTGCTAAAAACTTATTGCCTTCTCTTTTTCCCAGTGCTGCTGTTTATTTCAATAAGTCATATCCTGCCTATTGGGATTCGGTCAGTGATAATGAATCAACCCAGGCGGTGATATTAATAGCAGATGAATTTAATGCCGATGAAGAAGAGTTGAGCCAGATATTTTCTTTTGTAAAAGAAGGCAATTATGTATTTATTATTGCCAAATCATTTTCATACGAAGCTATAGGTTCTTTTCATTTTGCTTATAATGAAGATGCCATCAACAATTTTATGGACATGCCAGACGACAGCCTGCGTATTAAACTGGAAAGGCCTGCGTTTGCATCTAACAACTTGTTTGTTTATCCCGGTAAAAAATATGAAAGCTCTTTTTATTCGCTGGATACGGCCCGCACAAGAGTTTTGGGCCGCAATGAAGATGGCAGACCTAATTTCATACAAATGAATGCAGGCAAGGGCAGTGTGTTTATTCATAGCGCACCTTTGGCTTTTAGCAATTATTTTATTCTCCATAAAAACAATGTTGATTATTACCGGAGTGCTTTGTCTGTTATTCCGGCTTCAGTAGATAAAATTCTGTGGAACGAATACTATTTAACAAAGCCAAGAAATGATGATAAAGAACCGAACTGGCTGCGTGTGCTGATGAAGTACCAGGCTTTTAAATGGGCTTTGTTAACCGGCATGGCAACGCTTTTCATTTTTGTTTTGCTGGGCATGCGCCGCAGGCAAAGAATGATACCGGTTTATAAACTGCCGAAAAACGATTCGCTTGATTTTGTAAAAACTTTGGGCCGGCTGTATTATGATAAACGAGATCATAAAAACCTGGCAAAGAAAATGAGCACTTATTTTTTAGACCATGTGCGCAATAAGTACAAGCTTTCAACGCAAACACTTGATGATGCTTTTGTGCAAAGCCTGCATTACAAAAGCGGTTATCCTGTTGAGGAGCTAAAGCCTGTTATTAATTTTATCAACGATCTGCAGGACATGCCTGCTATTTCCGAACGGCAATTATCTAATTTTCATAAACAACTTGAATTGTTTTATCAAAATACATAAGATGGAAGAACCGATTTTTCAAACCCGTACCGATCTTACTGAATTAAGCAATGCTGTAAATGCTGTGCGCCGGCAAATAAAAAAGATCATCGTAGGCCAGGATGAAATGGTGCGATTAATTATTGCAGCCCTGCTGGCCGATGGCCACGTGCTGATAGAAGGCGTGCCCGGTGTTGCAAAAACGCTGACAGCTAAGTTGGTGGCACGGTCGCTGGCTGTACAATTTTCACGCATACAGTTCACGCCTGATCTTATGCCTTCCGATGTATTGGGCACGCCGGTGTTCAACCCAAAAGAAGCTACGTTCGATTTTAAAAAAGGACCGCTTTTCAGCAATATCGTTTTGATAGACGAGATCAACCGGGCGCCTGCAAAAACGCAAGCCGCTTTGTTTGAAGTAATGGAAGAAAAACAAATTACGGTTGATGGAAAAACTTATCCCATGCAATCGCCTTTTATGGTGCTGGCTACGCAAAATCCTATTGAGCAGGAAGGAACCTATCGCTTGCCCGAAGCGCAACTCGATCGTTTTCTTTTCAAGGTAATGGTGCCTTATCCCGATGAAGCCCAGGAATTTGAAATACTGAACCAGTTTCATCAAATGGGTAATGCCAACGTGTTGTCGGTAATAGAACCCGTGTTGCAGGCCGATCAAATTGCAGCCATTCGCAGCCAGGTGAAAAACATTTTGATTGATGAAAAGCTTTTGCAGTTCATTGCAAAGCTGGTGCATCAAACAAGGTCGCATAAGTCAATTTATCTCGGCGCATCGCCACGGGCATCGTTGGCTATTATGAATGCTGCAAAGGCCATGGCTGCCATTAACGGCCGCGATTTTGTAACACCTGAAGATATCCTGGAAGTAGTGCCGCCAGTATTGCGTCACCGTATTATTTTATCACCCGATAAAGAAATGGAAGGCGTAACGGAGGATGACGTCATTAAGCAGATCATTCAAACAATGGATATTCCGAGATAATAAAGTCGCCGGAAGTTTTCAAAACCTCCGAGGACTGAAATGTTGCTCTTTAAAAAGGAAATGATTTTGTACCAAGCTGCATTTCTATTATGATGCTTCTGTTGCGTCGCACTCTTGTACTGCAACAATTCTATTGAGCCTGTCGAAATAGTAGCAATGAGAGAGCAATAACGCAAAGAGCACAAAGAAAACGCAAAGTATCGCAAAGATATCTCTGCGCTCCTTTGCGAATCACTCAGCGTTCTTTGCGTTACTAAAAAAGCTCAATAAAGTCCTGAACGTTGAAGTGAGTGACACAACATAAGGTCAATAGAATTACTAAAGCTGGTTACAAAAATCTACTTTATAAAATCAGCAAAATTAAAACCATTCAATATTGAGAAGAATAATTGAATATTGGGACGCTACCACTTTTTACTTAAGCAAGCCGGTTTATTATGCCGGTTTCGCGGCAGCCATTTTATTTGTGCTGAGTTATTTTATTCCTGCACTTTTCAGCATTGCTATTTTGGTTTTGTTATTTGTAGGTATCACCATATTGATAGAAACTTTTTTATTGTACCGCAAAAAGAATGGGATAGAAGCAGGCCGCGTTTTGAACGGAAGATTGAGTAATGGCGACGAAAATAAAATAGTAATTGAGCTTCAAAATAATTATGAGTTTACAATTGATTGCAACGTTATTGATGAATTGCCATTTCAGTTCCAGGACAGGAAATGGAAACGTAACCTGGCAATTGAATCTTTACAAAAAACTACACTTGCCTATTTTGTAAAACCAAACGAGAGAGGGGAGTATCATTTTGGCAACATTAATGTGTATGTAAGTGGCCCGTTAAAGCTGGTGCGGCGCCGGTTTATTTTTCACCAGGCGCAAACGGTAAAAGTATATCCCTCTTATGTGCAGATGCGGCGCTTTAGTTTGATGGCCGTGGCCAACCACATGCAGCAAACAGGCGTGAAGCGGCTGCGCAAACTGGGCCACAGCATGGAGTTTGAGCAGATCAAAGAGTATGTGCGGGGCGATGATTACCGTACTATCAACTGGAAAGCTACAGCTCGTCGCGGCGATTTAATGGTGAACAATTTTACCGACGAACGCAGCCAGCAGATCTATTGCCTTATCAACAAAGGCCGTGTGATGAAAATGCCTTTCGAAGGCATGACCTTGCTGGATTATGCTATTAATGCATCGCTGGTGATTTCAAACGTGGCTTTGCAAAAGCAGGACAAAGCCGGCCTCATTACTTTTGCTCAAAGCCTTGATGCGTTTTTACCGGCCGATAAAAAGCCGGCGCAGATCAACCTTATCCTGGAAACTTTATACAAGCAGCAGACAAATTTTTTAGAACCCGATTTTGAGAAATTATTTTCCGCTGTTCGTAACCGCATTGCACACAGAAGCCTGCTGGTGCTTTTTACCAACTTCGAATCGTTTGAAAGCCTGCAAAGGGAACTGCCATTTTTAAAACGCCTGGCGCATTATCATTTATTGATGGTGGTGTTTTTTGAGAATACGGAATTAAAACAATTGACAGAAACCAGGGCTGCCACCATTGAAGATATTTACATCAAGACCATTGCAGATAAATACCGCCACGAAAAAAAACTGATTGCCAAAGAACTGCAGGCGCATGGTATCATTGCCGTTTTAACCACGCCGCAAATGCTCACCATCAACACCATGAATAAATACCTGGAGCTGAAGAACAGGCAAAGCATCTAGAAAGGCCGAATGGTTGATTAGTTGAAAGGTTGATTCAGTTGAAAGGTGATAAGCAACTTTCCAATTCACTACATTTGCCGCCGCATGCAAACGTCTTCAAATATTTATGAGCAGGGCCAGGTGCTGTTGATCAACAAACCCTTGCGCTGGACTTCTTTCGATGTTGTGCGGAAGATCCGCTATCTCACCAAAACAAAAAAAGTAGGTCATGCCGGCACATTAGACCCGCTGGCTACAGGCTTGCTCATTGTGTGTACCGGCAAGTTCACCAAGAAGATCAATGAATACATGGCGCAGGAAAAAGAATACACGGGCACCATTACTTTAGGCGCCACTACGCCAACGTATGATTTGGAAAGTGAACCAGTGAATTTTAAACCATTTGAAAATATTACAGCGGAACAAATAGAACAGGCAACAAAAAGTTTTACCGGGTTGATACATCAGGTTCCGCCCATTCATTCTGCCATAAAAAAAGAAGGCAAAAGAGTGTATGAACTGGCAAGAAAGGGTGTGGAAGTAAAACTGGAGCCACGGCCCGTCACTATTTCAACTTTTGAAATTGTAAGAACAGCACTGCCTGTTATTCATTTTCGTGTGGTTTGTTCAACCGGAACTTATATACGCAGCCTCGCCAATGATTTTGGTGAAAAGCTTGGCTGTGGCGGTTACCTCAGCAGCTTATGCCGCACAAGAATTGGAAACTTTTTACTCAGCGACGCGATGACGATGGAAGATTTTGCAGCAGGAATTACACGAATTTAAATCCCGATAGCTATCGGGACGAATTACACGAATTATAAAATGCAAGTTGCAGCAACAACAAGAATCTTTTGCCTGTGAAACGCTATAAAAATAATTCGTGCAATTAGATCTAATTCGTGTAATACTAAAAAGGATAATCAATACCCAGCTGGAACTGCCCGTTATTTAATTTCCAGTTGTAGAACCATTTGTTTTGTTGTTCGGGATGGGTTTCATCAGGCGTGGGATCTTTTACTTTATAAGCGTATTCAAACCGTATCTTCAAAAATCCAAAATCAATACGTAAGCCCGTGCCGGTGCCGATGGCAATATCCTGCCACAATTTATCGAAGCGAAACTCGCCGCCGGGAAAATCATCGTTCCTGCGCAAAAACCAAACGTTTCCAACATCGGTAAATAAGGCGCCGTTCAGGATAACACCACTGATGTTGGTGAGGTAGAAACGATATTCTGCATTGGCCTCAAGGCGCATATCGCCAAAGCGGTCAGGTGCTTTGGTGGGGCTAAAAGATTTGAGCGCAGAACCAGGGCCCAGCCTGCGCACCGCCCATGCACGCATGCTGTTTGGCCCGCCGGCAAAATATTCGCGGAAGAAGGGGAGAAACTTATTATTGCGGTTGTTATTCGATGGCAGCTCCCAGCCAAGCCCCATAAAGGTGCGCCATGCAAAAGCAGAGCGGCGGATCTTATGCGTTTGCCTGAACTCCGCTTCAAATTTTACAAAGCGGTACAAATTGCTATCTAAAAAGCTGGAGCGGAATAAATTGGTAGGTCCTAAGCCCGAAACTTCAAGGCTGAATAACTTTAGATTGGTGACGTTTTTCCGGCCCCCGGCCCAATTCAAATTGACAATGCTCGACAAGATCAAGCCATCGTTAAAAATATATTTATACGATGCATTGTTTTTAATGAGCGAGTCAAGCAAGTCGCCTCTTTTCAAAAAATTGTATTCTACATTAGGAAAGCGGATGCCGATCAGTTTATTGCCCCAGCTTTTTTCATAACCAAAAGATGCGCCGATAGATTGCACCGTGTAATAGTTGTATCGATCCGTGTAAGACAGGTTCAGGCCCACGATGGTTTTTACATTCTCCTGCCTGCCTCGAAACAGGAAGAAATTTTTCGGAATTCTTCTTGGGTATTGTATCGAATGACTTAATGAATACTGCTGCGATTGAATGGTTCCCTGTCCTGTAGACGATCCTAATTCAATGCCGTAACGCAAATTGGTATTGGCAAAATTGGCGGCTCTTGCAAAGTTGCGGTTCTGCAAAACTAAGTTGACACCCAACCCCACCAGGTTGCCCGTAGGTACAAATGGCGTCTGGTTGCGGCTGCCTTCCAGGTTGGCGCTGAACTGGTATTTTTTTGCCGGTGTTAGTTTGATGTCGAAGTCAACCGTGTCCTGCCCAATTCTCGGGTAAGACGAAATGGTGGCCAGCCTCCAGGCGTTCAAAGCAGTGAACTTATTTTGTGTTTTTAAATAATTGCTTTGTTTATACAGATCGCCACGCTTCAAATAAATAGAGCTTGTAAGCTTACCGGGCTTAAATAATCCCGCGTAAGAAATAAATTCATAACCCCTCACCGTATCAATAGTAGGATAGTAGAGGGCTGTATCGGAAGTAAGGTCGGGGAACACCCGCACGTTGCCAACATAATAACGGGTAAGGCGGCTGGTATCGGGGTTGGTACGCAGCCTGAATTCAACATCGGCAGTTGGATTAAGTCTTCGTTGCCGCAGGCGTTCCAGTTGCTGCGCCTGCTCAATAGGGTCAAGCGTTGGACGGATCAAGGCAAGGCCCACCGTATCCCACAGCACCAGCATTTCATCGCTTGAAAACTTTAAATAGCCGTTGTCACGGTAGATATCGGAAAGCCGGTTGATCTCATTCGACAGAGTAGGTATGGAGAAAGGATCGCCTTTTTTGATAAAGCTTTCCTTCAGCGAATTGTTGGTCAGTAGTTGCAGCGTATCTCTTGAAGGGCTGCTTACAGTCTGATCCAATGTATCCACCAATAAATTATAGCTGATGGAATCAAGCTTAAAAAGTTTGGCAGTAACCACATTAAAATTTACAGTGGTTCTGTATTGGTCTTTGACGGTATCAATTTTAGCTGAATAATTAATGGAGTCCCGGTAATAGCCCAACGAGTTGAGATAGCTGCTCATAAACCCCAGCGACTTATCGGCGTAACTGCTGTCATACACAGGGGGATCCACAATTTCTAAAAACAAAATGTTGGGATTAGGCAATATTCTTATTAGTTTTCTTACACTGCGCACTTTTATGCTGTCGTGCAGTTGTTGTTCCAGTCCGTCTGTCAGCAGCTTTTTTTCATCGGTGCTAAAATTATCGGGCAGGTTGATGTTAGTTTGATAAACAAATGGTTTGTTTGCAGGATAATTTTTAATGGTGGTGCACGAAAAACATACAATAGAAAAAGCCGCCAGCAATAAGACAAGGGGTTGTATGGTAAATTTTGCCGCGGATGAAAACATATAGTAAAAGCCAGTGTAATGCTTAGTAAAAAAGAAATCAAAGATATTCAAAGTTTGGGCCTAAAAAAGCACCGCGATGAAACGGGCCTGTTCGTGGCCGAAGGCCCAAAGATCGTTAGCGAACTTTTACAGCTTGTGCCTGCGCATGTTCAAATGGTGTATGCGCTGGACGATTGGATGGCAGAAGCCGGCAGTTTCATGGAGGCATCGAAACTTACAACCGTGTCGAAAGCAGAACTGGAGCGCATATCGCAACTGCAAACGCCGAATAAAACAGTGACCGTACTCAAACAATTTACACCTGCCGAACCACAATCTCCTTCATTCAGTTTGTACCTCGATGCCATACAGGACCCCGGAAACTTTGGCACCATCATACGCATAGCCGACTGGTTTGGAATTAAAAACGTAGTGTGCAGTGCCGGTTGCGCCGACCTGTATAATGCCAAAGTGGTGCAATCAACCATGGCCAGCATTGCCAGGGTGAACGTGTATTATGATGAAGAAGCACAGTGGCTTGCCCAACAAAACACAACCATTTATGCAGCCACCTTAAATGGCCGGTCGCTCTACGAATTTGAAAAAACAACTGCCGGCATCTTGCTCATTGGCAATGAGTCGAAGGGGCTGAAACAAACATTGATCAATAAAGCCACCGAACGCATTACCATTCCACGCATAGGCTCGGCCGAGTCGCTGAACGCAGCCGTGGCCACGGGCATTATATTGTCGCATTTGGTAGGGTGAGGTTGGGAGTTTTGGGTTTGGTGTTTGAGCTGGACATACCCGGCATGGCAGCCCCCGACATTTGCCACTGGCTTAGCCACAACCACCCGGACACACGCACCCTTGTGCTTACCATGCACCAGGGCATGGCCCTTACCAAAGCGGCGTTGGATGCAGGCGTACATGGCTATTTAAGAAAAAGCTGCAAGCCCCTGCACCTGGCGGCAGCTATGCAAACCATAGGCGATGGCGGCACCTGCTATGGCCCCGAGTGCAACGAACTGAATATGAGCCGCAACAGGCATTTGCAGAAAATGTTTGTGGACCGCATGCTCGGCAAGGTGCTATGCCTGCTGTGCAAGGGAAAGGGGACACCCGAAATAGCAGCCACCATACACAGGAGCCCCGGCACTGTTAACGGCTACCGCCGAAGCATATCCGAACTGCTGGGCACCACCAATCCTTTTTTGCAGGCCATATGTGCCATTAACCTCGGCCTGGTAGATCCTAAAGATTGTTTGGGCGGGCTGGGGAAGGGGTGATGAGTAGCGACAATACAAAAAGTATAATGGGGTGGATTGTCCTAACGACAATACAAAAAGTATAATAGCAAGTGTTTGGAAATCAATGTGTGTTTTTATTGATGAGTTGCGTATTATAGCATAAATTAGCGTGTTATGTGCAATAAATTTGGACGCTGCAACTTCAACTAAATTGACAACTTTCCAATCATATATCATTTACAGAAAAGAATGGGCTTTAAAATGGTTTACCACAATCATCATTTTTATTGCTCTTATGTTTATTTCTGATAAATATTTAAACTCAAGACCTCTTACGATTTTGTTTTTAATTCTGTTGATAGCTCCATTTATTTTCCTAAAAAGCATTATGAATTATTTTACCAGAAAGGTGACAATTCAAGTGGGCATAGACGAAATTTCTTTTGACATAACGAAACTCGACAACGACGTTGAACAACAAAATCAAAAATACAAGCTACTTGACATCTCATCTTATCAAATACAATTTCCCAACAACAGATTTGCCTGTATAATTCTCAAATTGAAGTCAGGTGATAAAAAAGAATTTTCCTTTCGCAGGCAAAACCTTAGTGACGAACAAAGCGACACAGACCTTATTATTGAAACTGTGCATAAAACGTTCGAGCGACATGACATTGAATTTGCTCCTTCATTCTATGCTTCACAAAAAGGACTTTACACAATTATTTTTTTACTCACTCTGTTGTGCATTCCGTTTAGTATTGCTATTTACTTAAATAAAAACTTGCCATTGACAATTATCGGTAGTGTACTTATAATTGTTCAAATAACTTCAAGGCGAATGAGCGACATTAATTTTTATAAGAAGTGGAAAAATGTTCAATGACTTTTACTGCACATAACAAAGGCGTTTGCAATAAGCTGGCTCGACGTTATATGCTCAGCAATTTACAGCTATCAGCAATTGCTCCAGCTTGACTTTTGCTATTTAGCTTATGTTTCATATTTTCAACTTTAGTTTTTTAATTAAGCATTTGTACCAAGCTGACAAATCGCTATTGCCAGCCCATCGCAAACGCTTCAACGTTGGCGGTAAGCTAATTTTCCCTTTATGAAATTTAAAGCACTTTTTTCTTTTTCAATATTGATTGCTCTTTCCTTTTTGTCGTGCAAAAAAGAAGATCGGCAGAAAGACTTTCCAAATGAGACAACGAGTGGTGCCAATACATTTGGATGTTATGTGGACAACGCTCAATTTCTCCCTTGTAAAACGCTGGGAGGGATATCGCCGGTGAAAAAGCTGCAAACCTCATTTTATAATTTCAACACAACCCGTCCTGAGATTACTGTTTCAGCCGTAAATGACTGTGATAAAAATATATCCCGGAGCCTCTTCATCGCTTTTGATAGCGTTTCTTTGGCGGCCAACACCACTTATAAGCTTGGCAGTTATTGGGGAAAAACAAAGAATAAAGTGGGCTGTTTGTATTATCAAGACGGTGCGCAGTTCGGTTCTGACAGTGCGCTGAATGGCAGTGTAACGGTCACCTACTTTGACAGTGAGAAGCGGATATTGTCCGGACGGTTCGAAGCCACACTACAAGACATCAACAGTTCAAAGAAGGTTCAGGTGACACAAGGGAGATTTGACGTAAAATTCTGACCGCCTACCGCCAACAGCGCATTGCTGCAAGTGTGGCTGGACGTAATTCTATTCAGGCTAATGAATAACACGGCATCTAATTATCTTTACCTAACTGCACTGCTGCCAATGCCACACCTGACAGCAATGCTTTTACGTTGGCTGCCATTAACACGACCAAACTTTAATTATGACTTGGATTGAACTGCTTAGAGACGTAGGATTATTCTCGATTGCAGCATTTATTATTCAGAAAATAATCGAAAACTCTTCAACCAAAAGTTTGGAGAAGTATAAACAAGAGCTGGATTTTACAATTCGAAGCTATCAGTTAACCCTTGATACAGACTTGGAAAGATATAAGTCAGAGCTCAATTTACATTTAACCCGACAATCGACTTTGCATGAAAAGCGATTAACAATTATAGATGAAATGTATAAAAAGCTTGTTAACCTCGACTCTGGAATGAGAGCAATGACAGGCATGCATCTGGTATATGAGGATGCAGAAAAAGAGAATGAAGAGCGAGTAAATACAGCCCAAAAAGCATTTGCAGGATACAATAACTATTTCTTGTACAACAAGCTTTACTTCAACAAAGCAATAAGTGACTTGCTGGAAAATATCAGAAAAGAATACTTTTCAGCCAATTTCGATTTCTTTGAACCTAAAAGGTTGCACTCTTTTACTGGCGGTCAACCAAGTCGTGAAGGGTATCGAGCAGCCGTTGAAACGTCTCAAGCTGCCTCAAAAAGGATAAGAGAAGACATACCTAAAATATTGGAACAGTTAGAAGAAGAATTTAGAAACCTTTTGGGTGTAAATTGACATACTCTTAGCTCTACAAAATTTTTGGTAGTTTATAATGAAACAGTTTGACGCTTTTATTAGCCATGCTTCAGAAGATAAAAGATATTTCGTTCGTCCATTAGCACAAAAACTTCAAGAATACGGTTCGAAAATCTGGTATGATGAATTTAGTTTGAAGCCGGGTGTAAGCCTAAGTAGGTCTATTGAACCCTGCTATCAGTAGTGTTCTCCAGATTATAGGAAAGCTGGCGTGAGACTGTGTCTCACGTCCGTGCTACAAAATATATTCTTTCATGCCGGGTGTCCGCCATTATGAATCTTCACAGCCGATGCCTCACTAATGGCTTTTGTGCGGTGGCTTGTGGACGCGGCGTGTTGTAAAATAATACAACCATTATTAGGCTATACAACATTCGTTACAATGCAATCCACAAATGGCTTGTGCCTCGCCATGACAAACAACCAGCCATTAGTTTTGAAGTCACTCCGAAAACCAGGGATGACAAACAACCATGCATTTTTTGTTTCGACCTTTCATTGTGATCGTTCGTTTTTTGCGCTTCGCCAGTTGTAAAGACCGAAAAAGAAAAGTCTTTTCCTTGTCTTCCCGAGGCACGAGGGATCTGCGGATCAAAGTTTAAAGACTTTCAGAAAAAAGAAAGAAGGGCTACACTATGTGGACACTTCGACAAGCTCACTACAAAAAATAATTGTTGGTCTTTGCCGCATTAACCTATCAACTCAATCAACCCACTCAACTTACTCAGCCCTGCTCAATTAAACCTGATGGCTTTAATGGGCTGCACCCGCCGCACAATAAAGGAAGGAATAAAAAGAATGAGCGTTGACACCAGCAGGGTGCCAATGCCTACAGCCGCTACCTGCCACCACAAAATTTTTACGGCGGCCCTGTCCATGTAATAGGCATCTTCGGGCAGGCGCACAAAACCCGTGGTTTGCTGCAGCCACAATAAGCCAAGTGCAAATAATGTTCCGCCAACAATGCCCATAACGGTGATGATGATGGAGTGATGCAAAAATATTTTTTGCACCGTCCAGTTGCTGGCGCCCAGTGCTTTTAAAATGCCGATCATGCGCAGCCGCTCCAGCACCAGGATAATGAGGCAGGTAATTAAATTGATGACGGCAATGATGATCATAATGGTGATCAATACCGTGCTGTTGGTGCTGATCACGTTCAGCCAGTCGAATATGTTGGGATAAATTTCTTTGATGGTCTTGGTTTCCCATGTTGGCGGTATGTCGTCGCTGCTGAAAATGGCATTGCTCACCGCATCCATTTGGTTGTAGTCTTTTAAAAAGATCTCGTAACCGCCTATTTCATCATTCTTCCAGCCGTTCAACCGGCGAATGAGCTTTATATCGCCAATGGCAAATGTTTTATCGTAGTCTTCGATGCTGGTTTTATAAATGCCAACAATGGTCAGTTTGTCGGGGCGCAGGCTGCCATCGGGCCGCACGAAATAGATCAGTATACGGTCGTTTAATTTCAAATGAAGCTGGCTGGCCGTATAGGTTGACACAACGATCTCCCGCGAGTAGGTGCTGTCATTAAATTGTATCCACCGGCCTTCTTTTAAAAAAGAGGAAAGGTGACTGAAATTATAGGTGCTGTCAAATCCTTTCAGCAGCACGCCTTCCATTTCTTCGCTGGTTTTTAAAATGGCGTACTTGGTGGCAAACGGGTGAATGGATTGCACCTGCGGCATGGCTTTCACGGTTCTAAGCAAGGAATCGTTGGCTTCGATAGGCTCTTCTTCGGCAATGGTGGCCTTCATAGGCTGGCGGTAGCCAATGCGGATATGTCCCCAAAAGCTGAACACTTTCTGGCTTACGGTATCCTGGAAGCCATTGACAAAGGAAAGTGTGATGATCATTACCGCTACGCTGATAACCGTGGCTGCAATAGACAAACGTATAATGAACCGCGAAAAAGATTTCTGCTGGTTAAAAGCAATGCGTTGCGCAATGAAGGATGATAAATTCACCATAAAAGATTATAACATTGTCGTCAAACCAATTGCCGGCCAATTGCGTCTGATAAACTTAAGATGTGAAATGCCGGCCCCTTAACCTTAGTCTTAACCTTAACCTTATACCTTGTGCCCTGCACCTTAGCCCCATCTCTCATCTTAGTTCAAAAATAGACCGTCGTTTTTAAAAAGCTTATTTTTAAAATAATGAAAGGAATATCTTTTTTGTTTTTAGTAACGATAACAGCATTTGGTAAGATAAGCATTGCCCAGTCAACCGGCTATGGCGCTGCCATTCATTCAGCAAAATTGTACCGCATTGGCGACCAGACCTCTTTTCCTGCCATTGCCTTAAATGGCGGCAACACGTTGCAGCTGGATTTTGATGATCTTGACAACCGGGTAAAGAATTACTACTATACATTTCAATTGTGCAATGCCGACTGGACGCCGAGCATTTTACATCCTTTCGAATACATTAAAGGCTTTCAGAACAACCGCATTGCCACCTACCGCAATTCTTCCATTGCTACGGCACGTTATATTCATTACCAGGCTACTGTTCCCGACCGTAATTGTTATCCCAGCAAGTCGGGCAATTATTTGCTGAAGGTTTTTTTAGACAGTGATACTTCAAAGCTGGCTTTTACCAAAAGGTTTGTAGTGTACGATAACCTGACAACAGTGGCGGCGCAGGTGCAGCAGCCTTTCAATGCTCAATATTTCAGGAGTTATCAAAAGCTTTTTATTACGGTGCAAACCGATCCACGCATAAAGGTGTTTACGCCTGCCGATCTGAAGATCGTGGCTTTGCAAAACAACAATTGGGAAACTGCATTGTTCATGGACCGGCCTACCATTTCCCGTGGCAATTATTATGAATACAGCGATGAAAGCATAACGGCCATGCCGGCGGGTAAAGAATTCCGTTGGTTAGACCTGCGCAGTCTTCGTTTGCTGAGCGACAGGGTGCAGCGCATGGAAACAGTGAACGATACGGAACATGTGTATGTAAAGCCCGACCCAAGCCGTGGCAGTGAGCCTTATGTGTATTACCGTGACCTGAACGGCGGCTATACTATAGAAACGCTGGAAAGCATTAACCCGTTTTGGCAGGGCGATTATGCTTATGTGCACTTCAGTTACTTTCCGCCGGGCAACAGGGCGTTTGAAGGGAACGATGTGTACGTTTTTGGTGAGCTCACCAATTATACAGCCGATGGTTCGGGCAAAATGGAATTCAATAAAGAGCGGGGCGCTTATGAAAAAACGCTTTTCCTGAAACAGGGTTACTACAGTTACGCTTATGTAACCAGGCCTTTCAATGGTAAAGGCTATCCCGATTTTACGCAAACAGAAGGCAACTACTGGGGAACCGAAAATGCTTATACTGTGTTGGTGTATTATCGTCCGTTTGGTGCCAGGGCCGATGAATTGATTGGATTTACCACGTTGAACTCTGCGTTTCAGCGGACAGGATTTTGATGGCTGCAAAGGTGTTATACTTTCAGCCCTCTCATTTTACCGATTTTATTCAATACCGACACAATGAAGTTGGGCGGATTGACAGAGATGATCTCCGCTTTGTATTTTTTCATAAGCATGGAAAGATGTGTAGCTGCATTAAGATCTACCTTTAGTTTTTCTTTACTTCCCTGCGAAAGTTTAGATACTATATTACTGAGTCCTTCAAAATACGCGTCATAGCGCATGGCCGGAGCATGTGTGTTGTAAACCCTTGTCAACTTATCTGTTGGATTGCGAAATGTATGCGGTGTGCCCTCTGCCACTGTCAGTTCTTCACCTTGTTGCAAAATCCTCCACTCGCCATTTATACTTACTTCAAGCTGCCCTTCTATTACTTTGTAAGTTTCCTTTGCTGCCGGATGGATATGAACCGGGGTACCATCGGCTTTTGGCAAAAGTTCCCATTCCATTTCAAGTGACTGTCCGTTGGTTTGTTCTGCTGTTTTGGTAATGCGAAAGATCATTCCAATGGGTGTCATGTCAAGCATTTGATCAGAAGTAAGCATGGTCAGTTGTATTTGGCCAACTAATATAAACACAAACGTTTACAAGCAACTATAGCTTACAAACGTTTGTGCAGATAATAATCCTTCTTCTACTTACTTTACTGTCACTTTTCCTTTCATCACCGGGTGCAGCGTGCAATAATAAGCCGCACTTTGTGTGGCTACCCATTTCCACGATGAATCGTTTTGCAGGGTAGGAGATGCCCAGCTTTTATTGGTTTGTTCTGTTACGTTGTGCATCACAATGTCGTGGTTGACAAATACCACGGTATCGCCTTTCTTTACTTCAAGTTGAGCCGGCTGAAACTGCATTTGTTTTATTTCAACAGTGTAAACGCTGTGTGCCGGTGCGTTTGAATCGGGAGAGCAATAGCATAGAAACAGGAGAAAGAGCCAATAAAAACGCTTTCCAATAGTTTTCATTTGGGTTTTCATTTCAAATTCTTTTGCATCATTTCGGCATGTTCCAAATGCGTTTTTAACACGGGTAAAACACTTTGCAGCAAGCTTTTTAATTCGCCGTTTTGAGCCTGGGGTATCAGCACATTTTCTACTGTTGCAATCACAGCTTTGTGGTAGGCTACTTCGTTGTCAACATAAGCCTTGTCGAATGCAGTGCCAGATTTGGCATTCAATGCTTTCTTTGTTTTTTCAGCACCTGATTGTAACTGTTTGCTTAAAGCATTGTTCCTGGGTGTTACACCCAATTTTTTTACAAGTGCCGATGCCTGGTTAATGACAGACTGGTGATCGCTGATCATTGTCTTTGCAAAATTTAATACGTCGGCATTTTTTGATTTTTTCTGTGCCAGTTCTGCCGCATCTATATCAATTTGATTGGCTACAACGGCAACAGAAGCAATCTCGGCATCGGAGAGCTTCGTTGTTTTTTGTGCTGAAGCCTGTGTTGAAAATAGAACGGTACTTAATGCTACACCTGCAGTAATAGCTAATGAATGGAAGACTTTCATACTCTATTTTTTATGGTTACATAACAATAGAGCAGGGAAGTAGATGAAAGGTTACAATTTGATTGGTTGATTAAGTTAACAGGTTGATCAGACTGTAACAACCAGCCTAATCAACCTGATTAAATTATTTACGATTCATTATTCAATTGCACACTCTCGCTTCGTTTTCTTAATCTTATGTTCAGCAACTCTACGATCAACGAAAAGCCAAGACAAGAATAGATAATGCTCTTGCTTACATGCTGGTGCAATCCACCTGCAATAAGCACCACGCCGATCACCACTAAAAATGAAAGTGCCAGCATTTGAAGGGTAGGGTGGCGGTTGATGATCTTTGTTACAGGCCCTGCAAAAAGCATCATGATGCCAATTGAAATAATAACAGCAATGATCATGATAATAACATTATCCACCAAGCCCACGGCGGTGAGTATAGAGTCGAAGGAAAACACGGCATCCACCAATACAATTTGCACAATAACGGCGCCAAAGCCAATTGCTTTGCGATCTTTCATTTGCGGTGTTGCATCACGCTTCAATTTATGGTGTACCTCCAGGGTGCTTTTAACAATCAGGAAGATACCGCCTGCAATGAGTATAAGGTCCTTGTAGCTCAATGCAAGTTTTTCATCCAATATACCTTCAAGGGCAGGAATGGTAATAACAGGGTCCTTTAAACCAATGATCCAGTTGATGCAAAGCAGCAGGCCAACACGAAAAAGCATGGCCAGCAGCAAACCAATATTGCGGGCACGGCGCTGTTGCTGCTTTGGCAACTTGCCCGCCACAATGGAAATAAAAATGATGTTGTCGATACCCAGCACAATTTCAAGAAAGCTCAGTGTTAGCAGGCTTATCCAAACGGCAGGGTTGGCAAAATCGGGGAAAACGAAGTCCATGAATTACGTTTTAAATGATTTACGATTGTTAATCCTGGGTAGTTTCTTTATCAGTAACTGAATATGCCGGTACCGTCTTTAAAATATTTTTTTTCTTACCCAGTACTAATTTAAGAATTACAGGAGCTGTTGTGATCAGGACAATGCCGATAATTATTTTTTCAAGATTTTCTTTGGCCCATGCATTCTCGCCCAATAAAAAGCCTGCCGATACAATGATGCTGGCCCACAAAAAGCTGCCGATGACATTAAAGAAGGAAAACCTGGTGACGCTCATTTTTACCATACCGGCTACAATAGGAGCGAACGTACGGACGATAGGAAGAAACCGGGCCAGCACAATGGCGCCGCCACCTTTTTTATCGTAAAACTCTTTGGCCTGCACAAGATATTTTTTCTTGAACAACCAATTGTCCCTGCGCTGAAAAAGCAGCCCGTCTGATTTCTTTCCAAACCAATAGCCCACAAAGTTTCCTATAACGCCTGCTGTAGCGATCAATACAATCCAATAAAGTAAATTGATCAGTGGCAGGCTGAACGGCGCCAGTGTGTTGGCGATCACCATGCCGGCAATAAATAAAAGAGAATCGCCGGGCAGGAAAAAGCCAAAGAACAGGCCTGTTTCTATAAATACGATCAAAACAACAATATATAAGCCGCCATGCTGCATGATCCATTCGGGGTTGGTAAGGTTGGTGAAAAAATTTATGATCGTTTCCATAATTATTAAAAGTTGGTAAGTAAATGATGATTGCCTCACCGTTATTGATGAAAGCAGTTGTGTTGAACGCCGGTTTAATCAAAGTCAAACAGGTCGCCTAAGAAAGATTTCTTTTTATAAGGTTTGTGATGATTAGGCGGGTATTTGCCGTGTTGCTGCCTGTATTCGCCAGGTGCAAAACCAGGCTGGTTTTCTTTTTGTTCCGGTGCAAAATTTCGGGCTGCGAATTCAAGCATTTTATCCAATTCGCCTTTGTCCAGCCATACGCCTCTGCACGAAGGGCAGTAATCAATTTCAATTTGGTTTCGTTCGGTCATTAGCAATGTTTCATTGCAATTGGGACATTTCATGATACAATGGGTTTTACTATTTGTAATGGAATTTGTATGGTGTTGCAAAGTGTACAACACCTATGTAGTGTAAGCGACAAAAGCACAAAGCGTTTAGGAAAGCGCTTTTTCTTTGCCAGGAAAATATTGTAAAACCAAAGGATCAGAATGGTGTGTACCGGAACAGGAAGGCGTAATAAGCCGGCCTTGGCAAAAAATTTACAGAAGCAAAAGAATGCTCCCGCAAATCCTCCGCAAGCAATGAAAGGATCTGGTTGTTATTTTGTTGATAAAGACGTTGACGGTATTGTTTGCGAAACGAAAAATGCGTGGATTGATTTACATAAGAGGAAGCAATCAAACGGCTTTCCTCCTCTATTTCGGTAGTGCCGGCACTTGGCGCCAGCCGCATAGAAACGGCTTGTTTATAGTCAGTAGACGTGGCCTTGATAATAGGAGCCGCCGTGCAAACACAATTGAAAAACAGGAAAAGTATACCAAGCAGCTTGTGCATAAAACCAGTATGTAACTTTCCTGACATTTTTGTGTAGCAATTTATCAGGCAAATCTATCAGAAAAAGGAAGTGGTAAATGTTATTGTTTTAATAAACCGGGTATACGTTACCTTATCCATTTTAATGGTTATCATCTCAGCAAACATTGGCACACCTGCTTTTGCACAAAGAATGCTGAACGTACAAGAATGCCACGATAGCTATCGGGGTGCGCAGCAAAAGTTAAATAGTGGTTTGATAAGCTCACTACGAAAAAATCAAAACGCTTTAACAAAGAGCAACAAATTTTTTAAAACGCAAACTCCCTATATTTGCACCGGCAGGTCTTATACGGCCAGCTCCTGCTGAACTCCCCCAGGACCGGAAGGTAGCAAGGGTAGGCGGTTGTAGCGGTGCGATGTAAGGAGCCTGCCTTTTTTTATTTAAGATTGAAGAAGTAATATTTAATATTTTTGATTGCCTTCAATCTTTTGTATGACTTCTCAAGAATTACAAATGCGCCTCAAGACGTTTGCGTATAGAACGGTTCCTCTCTGCGAGTCGCTGCCTTCAAAAAAAGTTTCAAAAGTTATAGAAGACCAGTTGTTGCGTTCTGCGTTTTCGGCAGCTGCTAATTATCGTGCGGCCTGCAAGGCACAATCGGGTAAAGCATTTAAATCGAAATTGAGTATAGCCTTTGAGGAGATAGATGAAGCCTTGTTTTGGCTGGAAACTATTAATGATTTGAAATTGGTAAAGCAGGAAAAGATAGCTTTGCTTTTAAAAGAAGCCGACGAGCTAACAAGAGTGTTGGCTGCTACCAGGATAAAACTGGAACAAAAGGAGCGTACGACAAAATCTTAAATATTCAATCTTAAATATTAAATGAATCATGAAATTCTTCATTGATACAGCCAACCTCGATCAAATTAAAGAAGCTAACGAACTGGGAATTTTAGATGGTGTTACCACCAACCCGTCACTAATGGCCAAAGAAGGTGTTCGCGGACAGGAGGCCATCAACAACCATTACAAAACCATTTGCGAAATGGTAGATGGCGACATCAGCGCAGAAGTATTTTCAACAACTTTTAATGAGATTGTTGAAGAAGGAAAAAAGCTGGCAGCTATTCATCCGAATATTGTAGTAAAAGTGCCGATGATCAAAGAAGGCGTGAAAGCGATTAAATGGTTTACCGATAACGGCATCCGTACCAATTGTACATTGGTTTTTTCGGCAGGACAAGCTATTCTGGCTGCTAAAGCAGGCGCAGCTTATGTTTCGCCATTCATTGGCAGAATTGATGATACCGGTTGGGACGGCATGTTATTGATTGAGCAGATCGCTACCATTTTTGCGGTGCAGGGATATAAAACTGAGATATTAGCTGCTTCCATTCGCAACTCCAATCATATTGTAAAAGCGGCGGAATTAGGCGCCGACGTGATCACCTCTCCGCTGGAATCTATTTTAGGATTATTAAAGCACCCATTAACCGACATTGGGTTGGCGAAGTTTTTAGAAGATGCGAAAAAGACGATGTAAGACGAAAGCAAGTGTTAGCTGCGAACTGTGAAGGGTTTCCCACTTGCCACTAACTACTTACGATTTTCTTTTCTTTTGCATCTCGTTCAATATTTCATCTTTTGTTTTAAGAGGCTCTGTGAAGCCTCTTTTTCTTATGCAAATGGTGGTTTCTTTCCAAATAGCCGGGTTGTTGATCAGCACGGCTTTTACATGCACCATTTCACCAGTGTAAGAACTGTCAATGAAGAGATCGTTTCCTTTAAAAAAGCCGGTGTTGCTGGTAAGCTTTATGCGTGTTGAGTCAAGAGGCAGCCAACTGCCATCGGACATTTTGCCATCTACATTAATATAATTGTAAAAACCCTTTTTAAGGCTGTCGGTATACAAATGAAAATAAATGCTGTCAACCTTTTGGGCTGATGCGCTTCCATAAGCGGCTACAAACAAAAAAACAACAAGGATCTTCTTCATTTTAAGCTTTGTGCAAAGTTCAGAAAACAGACGTTAATAAGGGTTTAAGGGTTGGTACAAAAACACTATTTATGATAGATTTTGAGATTCCGGGCCCGCATTTCCAGGCACAAAAGCTTGCAGGAGGAAATGGCTTTTTGCCGTGAAACCCGAATCTTTTTTTGGATGATAAAAAATGAAAGCTATTTTTGCGCCTCAATGTTGAAATCATTTGTACATATTCATCATCATGCACTTGCCTTGCGGTAGGCCGGTGATGTTTTGTACCATCAATAAATTAAAGGCTTGCCAGACGGTGAGCCTTTTTTATTACAGATTACACAGGTTTTTTTGTGTGATTAAACTAAAAAATTATGGCTTTAAAGATCGCTATTCAAAAATCGGGACGCCTGCACGACGACAGTATTCAATTGTTAAAAGATTGTGGCATTGCCGTAAAGAACGGGCACAACCAATTAAAAAGCGTTGCCGATAATTTTCCGCTGGAAGTTTATTTTCTGCGTGACGATGATATTCCGCAATACGTGGAAGATAACGTAGCGCATATAGGCATAGTGGGAGAGAATGTGTTGTTTGAAAAAGACAAATCTGTCGACACCGTAGAGCAATTGGGTTTTGGTAAATGTCGCCTGTCCATTGCCGTTCAAAAAAATGAAGAATATACAGGGCCGTTTTTCCTGCAACAGAAAAAAATTGCTACCAGTTACCCTGTGCTTACGCAAAAATTTTTAGACGAGAATAAAATAAAGGCTGAGATACATGAGATCAGCGGTTCGGTGGAGTTGGCGCCCAGCATAGGTTTGGCCGATGCAGTTTGCGACCTGGTGAGCAGCGGTTCTACTTTATTCATGAATGGCTTACAGGAAGTGCAAACGATTTTGAAAAGCCAGGCGGTTTTGATCCGTTCTAAAAATTTAGAGGAAGAACAGCAAGGCTTGCTCAATCAACTATTGTTCAGGATACGTGCCGTTAAAAAAGCAAAGAATAATAAGTATGTTTTGCTGAACGCACCTAATGGGTCGCTGGATAAAATCATTTCGTTATTGCCCGGGATGAAAAGCCCTACTGTATTGCCATTAGCAGAAAGTGGTTGGAGTTCGGTACACAGTGTGTTACATGAAGATGAGTTTTGGGAAAAGATAGAAGCTTTAAAGAATGCCGGTGCGCAGGGGATATTGGTGGTGCCTATTGAAAAGATGATTGTCTGAACCGGGATTTATGAGATTAATGGGTTGTCAGGAAACCGGATTTTTAAAAAGGTTGAAAAGCGACTCAAAAAATTTACT
>JBQCHB010000125.1:0-3636 GCA_051955075.1 Flavisolibacter sp. | reverse complement strand
ATATTTTGTAACCAAGTTATTTCATTCCTCTGTCGACTGCCAATGCCGGCTGTCAGCGGGAGGTATGTTTGTGGTCATTCTAAGGCCTCATCCCCGGGAACTCCCAAGGCAGGAACGTTGCCTAATGTATCATATAAATCGGTTAATTTTATAAATGCCGGTTTAGCAATCCATGTCCTTTGAAGAACGTATAATCTTCATCTCCTGGTGATGGAAGTGTCTGTCTAAATAAAAATGATTTGTCAGAAATTTAACCTTGTGATCAATGCAGGTAAAATTAGGATTGAAAGAAAACTGGCGGCAATTCACTTTGCTGGTTATCATCAATGCTTTCGTTGGCGGAATGGTGGGTTTGGAAAGGAGTATTTTACCGCGCATCGCGGAAGCGGAATTCCGGATCGCTGCCAAAACCGCGATACTTTCTTTCATCATCGTTTTTGGAATTGTAAAAGCGATAACCAATTATTTTACCGGTGCATTGGCGAACAAAGCAGGGAGAAAAAATCTGCTTACCATTGGATGGCTCTTTGGCATTCCCGTTCCGTTTGTATTGATGTTTGCCGGAAGTTGGTCGTGGATCGTTGCCGCAAACATTTTGCTGGGGATCAACCAGGGGCTTACATGGAGCAGTACTGTCGTAATGAAAATAGATTTGGTGGGCGAAAAGCAAAGAGGTTTTGCAATGGGACTGAATGAATTTTCGGGTTACATGGCGGTTGCGGTTGTTGCCTTTTTCACTGGTTGGGTCGCTTCGAAGTATGGCTTGCGACCTTATCCTTTTTATATCGGTGTAGTATTGTCGTTGCTGGGATTTTTCGGAAGTTGGCTGTTGGTGAAGGATACAAAAAATCATGTTGCCGCAGAGGTTACCACCAGCAAAGTTCCCCGTCTCAAAAATATTTTTTGGGATACTACTTTACACAACAGGAATTTAAGTGCGGTCACACAAGCCGGATTGGTTAATAATTTGAATGATGGAATGGCCTGGGGCATTTTACCCATCCTTCTTGCATCCAAAGGCTTTAATATGGAAGCAATTGGTGTTGTAACTGCAATCTATCCTGCTGTATGGGGAATTGGCCAATTGTTTACGGGAAAAATGGCGGATCATTTTTGCAAAAAGGATCTGCTTTTTCTCGGGATGCTTTTGCAGGGGATCGCTTTGGTTGTTCTGTTATTTGCACAAACGCTTTCACACTTTATTATTTTATCTTCTGTTCTGGGTATTGGAACAGCTTTGGTTTATCCTACCTTCCTGGCTACAGTTGCTGATAATACCCATCCGACCGACAGGGCAAAAAGTATAGGTGTATTCCGTTTGTGGCGCGATTCAGGCTACGCAATAGGTGCTATTCTTACGGGGATCATTGCCGATACTTTTGGCATTCATGCATCTATTTTAACCATTGGTGTCATTACCATTTTTTCAGCAGGTGTCATTTGGTTTCGCATGAATTGCGGCAGCAATTACTCAGTGAAACTTTTTGGTTGGCTGCAGTTTGATAAGAAGAAATACAATATTCCGAAAATTTTGTTCATTAACGTTGCCAACCTTCGTAAGGCTGGCAACCTTTGAACATTAAAGTCTGCACCACTGATTCAACAGGTTAACTGATTTCCCTGAGTTCAAACGCGGTAATCAGTAAATCAGCCTAATCCTGGTTCTGACCTTCAGCATAATCAGTAAATCAGGCAAATCTGAGGTTCTGACGATTAAAAATAATTTCCGGGTCTCTGAAGAAAGTTTGTTACTTTTCTACATTATCCAAAACAATTGTTATTATATCAAACTGGCTACCAAAACAGCATTTATGGAATACAAACATTCGGAGATAACCCAAAACATTATCGGTGCCGCGCTCGAAGTGCATAAAATTTTAGGAAATGGATTCCAGGAAGTAATTTACCAACGCGCTCTTGATATTGAACTTCAAAATTTAAAATTACTGGCAACGCGTGAAGTTGAAATGCCTGTTTTTTATAAGGATAAGGCTATTGGCATCCGAAGAGTAGATTTCCTTGTAAATGACATTATTTGCGTAGAAATAAAGGCATCAATAAAACTTGAGGATGTTCACCTCGCACAAGCACTGAATTACCTTGAAGCATTCAATTTAGAAGTGGGCTTGTTAATTAACTTCGGTGCTAAATCGTTAGAAGTAAAAAGGCTTTTCAACAAAAAATATAAGCTTTTCAATTAATAAAAAAAGGCCGCCCAACAAAGTGAAACGACCTTTTTACTGATGTACCTGATCAGCCATTGACAGCTACTGCACATAAGGGCTCAGCAGCATATCGCCAACTACCGTCTGGCCCTTTCGGCCGATCACCAGGGGTCTGATCCAGTATCGTTTGCCTGGCGTAAGGCCCTTGATGGTGCAGCGGCTGGTGGAGCAAAGCGTCTTCATCCACACGCTCTCCGCCGTAAGAGGATCCTCCGTGTATTCGAAGCCAAAACCGGTAGCGCCTTTCTGGGCATCTACCTTTACATCCAGCTCGCCGGAGTTTACACCGTTAAAAATCCTGAAGTTAGAAGGAGCCGACAGCACGACGCTCTGGCGCTTCTTTCTTAAGGGTAAGCCCGAGCTCACCAGCAGTTCCACGTTGCCCTGGGCAGTGGTGGCAACTGAATTGCCCAGTTGTTCGCAAAGGGCAATCAGTTCGGCACGGCGGGTGTTTTTGGCAGCAATCGCGTTGGCATCACGCGTAGCGGCTTTGGCAAGCTGCGTTACGTAGGCGCTCACGGCTGCTGAAAATACTTCCATCGTGGGGCTGGGAGAGGGAAATGAGGCGTTGCCCGTCATGGCCAACTGAATCCTCGTGGTTTCTGTGGACAGTATAGTGTCAGTCCATGACCTGTATGGCCGTATCACTACACCGTCGAATAAATCTGATGCTGTCATAAGCATTAAGATTTTGGGGGTTAAAAAATCGCGGAGCAAAAAGCCGCCTCCGGGGTTGAACGATTGTCGTTGCAACGGATACAAAACAATATAATTTTTTTTAATCTTGCAAGACCCTTTCCCCGGCTAGCTTTGCTTGCAAATATGGAAGATTAATATTATATTCTTTCGCAGAACTTTATACGTGAAAGACGCCGCCAAACCGCCTTTATGCAAATAATAAAAAATAAAGGAATGAATAAAATAGGGCAAATCTGCGCGGAAAAAACCGTAAAATTTACATGCCTGGCGTGCGCGGTAGTACTCTTTATTTGTTAAAGTTTCAAATTTAGTTTTCCACATCACCAGTAAATAAACAAATTCCCGCTTTTTTTAATCCAAAAAACAAAGAACATTTTGTCGCTCCGATTGATTAAGTTGGTCAAAAGAAAGAATGTTTTGTCAATTCTATTGAATGGGAAGGCTTCCCGAAAGATTGTTTTGTCAAACTTATTGAAAGGGAAGGCTCCGCGGAAGTTCATTTCTTGCCAGTTCGCCAAAATGAATTTTAGTTACCAGCGGTTCGTTGTTTAGTTGTTTATTGAAAGCGTCATATTATTTCAGTTTCAACTTTAAATATTCACCAATCAATATTGCTGTCGGATAAGAAACTACTTCCTCCATTTTAGCATGTTCCGATAGTTGCTTTGCAAATAAAGTGACTTCAGGATGATTTTCCGCCTTTGATGCTTTC
>JBQCHB010000124.1:0-10323 GCA_051955075.1 Flavisolibacter sp. | reverse complement strand
TTACAGGATTGCTTCTTGAAGATTTACCAATAGGATTCTGATCTACCATTTCAACCTGCGTAATGGCGTTTACATCGCCGGTAATGGCTCTATGAAAGCCAACTTTATCGGTGGCTTCGCCTTGTAATTTTTTTAAAGCAGGATAAAGAATGTGTTTGACCAACGTGGTTTTTCCGCTTCCGCTTACGCCGCTTACAACGCACAAAACGTTCAATGGAAATTCAACAGTAATATCTTTTAAATTATGCTGTCTTGCTCCTTCTATGGTAATGGATTCATTCCATTTGCGCACTTTTTTTGGCGCTTCAATGCTTAATTGCCCACTTAAATATTTCCCGGTAAGGCTTTCGGTGTTATTGATGATAGCGTCATAATTACCTTCAGCAATCACTTCACCACCAAGGTGAGAAGCCAGCGGGCCCATATCAATGATATGGTCGGCTTCCCGCATCATCATTTCATCATGCTCTACTACTACAACCGTATTACCCAGGTCACGCAGGTCTTTTAATACACGAATAAGATTGAACGTATCTCGCGGATGTAAGCCAATAGAAGGCTCATCTAAAATATAAAGAGAGTTGGTAAGATTGCTGCCAAGGCTTCTTGTTAGCTGAATACGCTGGCTTTCTCCACCACTCAGTGTATTGGCTAAACGGTTTAAAGTAAGATAACCAAGACCAACATTCAGCATGGTATCAATGCGAAGGTTGATCTCTATTAAAATCCGCTTCGCAACTTCTTTTTCGAAATCCGTAAAATCATTCTCTGCCTTCGTAAACCAATCTTTCAAATCTGCAATGGGCATTTCACTCAATTCGCCAATATGCTTGCCGTGCACTTTTACATATAAGGCTTCTTTGCGCAAACGATAACCATGACATTCGGAACATAAAGTTCTGCCGCGATAGCGGCTAAGTATAACACGATATTGAACCTTGTATAAATTTTGTTCTACTTCTTTAAAAAAATCATTGATGCCATATACGTATTCGTTGCCCTCCCAAAGCGTACGATACTGTTCTTTGGTTAAATCAGCTATGGCTTTATGAACCGGGAAATCGAACCTGCGGGCATTTTTTACAAAATCTTCTTTCCATTTACCCAACTTCTCTCCCTTCCACGGCGCTACTGCACCTTCATATACGCTGAGTAGTTTATTGGGAATCACCAAATCTTCGTCAATGCCTAATACCAGTGAAAATCCTTCGCAGGTAGGACAGGCACCATAAGGATTGTTGAAAGAAAAAAGATTAGGTGAAGGTTCTTCAAAACTCATTCCATCCAACTCAAAGCGATTGTTGAAGTGCAATAACTTTTCACCGTCAACTTCTACATACACATCACCCTCGCCTTCATAAAAAGCAGTGCCAATGGAATCGGACAGGCGGTGTTCATCGTCCTCATCAAATTCCTTTACCACAATACGGTCAATGAGTACATAGACGTTTTCAGGATATTTAAAGGCAGTAATAAAATCATCCGGCGATGAAAGCAAATCTTCTATGTGGTAAGTTGTCCCTTCTTTAACAGGGTTTTCTTTTTGTACATATGAAAACGGAGAAACGTAAATGCGGGTGAAGCCCTTTTGCATTAAAATCTTTAGCTCTTCTCTTTCATCGCGGTTGCGGTGTTGCTTAAAGGCAGAAAGGATATAGGTTTTGCTGCCTTCTTTTAAATGGCGGATGGCATCCAGCACATCTTTTACATCATCTTTCTTAACTACCCTTCCAGACACGGGTGAGATAGTTTTTCCTGCACGGGCAAATAAAAGCCGCAGATAATCATAAATCTCTGTCATACTGCCCACGGTGCTGCGGGGCGTACGGGTAATTACCTTTTGCTCGATGGCTATAGCCGGGGCTAACCCTTTGATGTAATCCACATCCGGCTTATCCATACGGTTAAGGAACTGGCGTACATAAGCACTCAGGCTTTCCGCGTAACGGCGCTGTCCTTCAGCAAACAAAGTATCAATAGTAAGGGATGATTTGCCGGAACCAGAGACGCCGGTAACCACAATCAATTTGTTTCGAGGAAAGCTTACGTCAATATTTTTAAGATTATGAACCCTTGCTCCTTTAATAAAAATGGGTTCGTCCGTATGGTTTGCAACGACCTGTCTTTTTTCTTTGGCTACCTTTTCTTTCATTGTCCACACAAAAATAACGACTTGCTAAATAGTTTAGCGATAACGTTAACAGTTCTTTTTATAAAAAAATTGAGGAATGAACAATAAAAATTGTGAAAATTGAAAAAGTATTTTACTTTTAGGATATTAAATCCTTATTCTATTTAACTAATAAATACTTCTCGCCTATAGCGTAAACTTCTACTCAGTTTTTAAATTTCACATTTTAGTTCATCATCCATATCCGAAAACCACCTAAACTATAGGAGTTTATGAATCTATTATCCAGACTGTCCGATCACGAGTTGATCAACTCGTTTACCGCAGGTAATGTAAACGCACTTGAAGTCCTTGTATTGCGTCACAAGGAAAAGCTTTACACTTCCATTTTCTTCCTGGTAAAGGACAAGTATCTTGCCGAAGACATTTTCCAGGATGTTTTTATCAGAATCATAGATACTATCCGTAGTGGCCGCTATACCGAAGAAGGTAAGTTTTTACCCTGGGCTATGCGCATAGCGCATAATCTTTGCGTAGATCATTTCAGAAAGGTGAAGCGTACGCCAACTATTAAGAATAGTGAGGACCAGGACATTTTTGAGGTGTTGAACTTTACTGAGGACTGCGCTGAAACACAAATGATCAAACGTCAAAGCTATAGTCGTGTGAAAGATATGCTGGATCTATTGCCAGAAGATCAAAGAGAAGTGATCATCCTTCGCCACTATGGCGATATGAGCTTTAAAGAAATTGCCGCTGTTACCAATTGCAGTATTAACACAGCGCTTGGAAGAATGCGTTATGGCCTGATCAATCTGCGCAAGATGATGATGCAAAAACAAATTGCCTTATAATCGTTGATGAAAAATTAAAAAGGAAATCCTTAACTTTAATTATCATCGCATTGAATGAACTTCGATCATCTATTACAACAGCCAATTGCTATAAACTCATGTCATTCTTACTCTCCCACTACATGCTTGCCGTAGGAGGTTGAATAAGAATGACGCCTAATTAAAAATGCTCCGCAAAAAACGGAGCATTTTTAATTTATAACTTATTCCAATTATTCTGTTGGCCTCATTGTATTAACGATGGCTTCCGACACACCCGTAAGACTAAATCCACCATCATGGAAAAGATTTTGCATGGTTACATATCTTGCCAAATCACTGAATAGTGTTGTACAATAGTTAGCACAATCGTCTGCAGTAGCATTTCCTAACGGGCTCATTTTTTCTGCATAATCAATAAATGCATCGAAACCTTTTACACCACTGCCGGCTGTAGTACGTGTTGGCGACTGAGAAACCGTATTTACTCTTACTTTTTTGCGAACACCATAGTGATAACCAAAACTTCTTGCTACGCTTTCCAGTAATGCCTTTGCATCGGCCATTTCATTATAATCAGGGAAAACCCTTTGGGCGGCAATATAAGTAAGCGCCACAACACTGCCCCATTCATTCATAGCATCCATATCCCAGGCAGTACGTAGTACGCGGTGAAGGCTCATGGCAGAAATGTCTAACGTTTTTTGGTTCCATTCATAATTCATTTCTGTATAATGTTTGCCTTTGCGCACATTCAAACTCATGCCTATAGAATGCAGCACAAAATCAACTCCACCATTAAAATGCTTTTGTGATTCTTCAAACAATTTTTTGAGATCATCCATATTCGTAACATCAGCGCCAATTACGGGTGCTTGCACAGCTTCTGATAACTTATTTATTTCCCCCATGCGCAGGGCTACAGGAGCATTGGTTAAAACTATCTGTGCGCCTTGTTCGTGACATTTTAAAGCAGTTTTCCAGGCAATTGATTTTTCATCCAATGCACCGAAGATGATTCCTTTTTTACCTTGTAGAAGATTGTTAGACATAATGCAAATTTGAAAATGTAAAATTGGCCGTAAATGTAGTAAGTAATTTTTAAGGCAATGAATTATCAGCATTGTCGTGCAGGGGCACAAAATGCAAAAGATGATGAAACTGACTATAACTTCATTTCAGGAATATCTCCTTCTACAATAAGTTTTCCAGCAGTTTTTGATTGTATCTCTTCTATAGTAACGCCTGGTGCTCTTTCTAAAAGCTTAAAGCCATTATTTGTAACATCTAATACGGCCAATTCCGTAACAATTTTTTTTACGCAGCCGACGCCGGTCAAAGGCAAGCTACACTGCGGCAGCAATTTTGATCCGCCTTTTGGATTGGTGTGCATCATTGCTACAATAATATTTCTGGCACTGGCTACAAGGTCCATGGCGCCGCCCATGCCTTTCACCATTTTGCCGGGAATCTTCCAACTGGCAATATCTCCTTTCTCGCTGACTTCCATGGCACCCAAAACCGTCAAATCAATTTTACCGGCACGTATCATTCCAAAACTTTCTGCACTGTCAAAAAAAGCGCCACCGGGCAATAAGGTTACTGTTTCCTTTCCGGCGTTAATCAGGTCTGCATCCAGTTCATCTTCCAAAGGATAGGGGCCCATACCCAACATGCCGTTTTCACTTTGCAGCATAATAGAGATGCCTTGTGGAATGTAGTTGGAAACTAATGTAGGGATGCCAATGCCAAGGTTTACATACATGCCGTCTTTTAATTCCTGCGCAATTCGTTTAGCGATACCATATTTATCAAGGGCCATTTTAGTTTGTGTTTATAGTTTGCGATCGGTTGTCAAATGCGTAAGTTTCTTTTAGGAAAGAATTATTGTTCCATCCTGACCGTTTTACGTTCAATTCTCTTTTCATAATTGGTACCCTGAAAAATGCGGTGCACATATACACTTGCCACGTGAATAGTATCAGGATCCAGCTCGCCGGGTTCAACCAAATGTTCTACTTCAGCAATAGTTAATGTTCCTGCCTTTGCCATGGAAGTGGAAAAATTTCGCGTAGTCTTTCTAAAAACCAAATTGCCATACCTGTCACCTTTCCATGCTTTTACGATGGCAAAGTCGGCATGAAGCGCCTCTTCCATCAGATATTTTTTTCCATTGAATTCACGCACCTCTTTTCCCTCGCCCACTTCTGTGCCATAACCTGTAGGTGTATAAAAAGCCGGGATACCCATTCCAGCCATTTGAATGCGGGTAGCCAATGTGCCTTGTGGAATGAGATCAACTTCTAGCTCACCCTGCAATAATTGTCTTTCAAATTCTGCATTCTCTCCCACGTAAGAACTCATCATCTTTTTAACCTGTTTTGTTTGTAATAACAAGCCTAAGCCAAAATCATCTACGCCTGCATTGTTAGAAATACAGGTAAGATTTTTCACTCCTTTTTTTACTAAAGCATCGATTGAATTTTCGGGAATGCCACAAAGACCAAAACCACCAAGCATTATAGTAGCACCATCCTGAATATCGTGCAAAGCATCGTCTGCGTTTTTGAAGACCTTATTCATAACAAGCAATTAAGACTTCAAAAATAGCAATTTGAAAATAAGCCTAATGAGCGTTGATTTGCTAACTAACTTTTTGCCCTGCCGAATAGCTTACCGAACGTACAAGGGTGCGACGCAACAGACGCTCCGTATAGCAATACAGCCAGGTACAAAAACTATTACAATGTTTTCCTTGATTACCTAATCAGCAGGAACAGGCTTTAAGCCTGTAGTAATTTTTTCAGATTTTTTTTGAAGAGAGTCAAATATTGGTCTTAGCAGGTCGGGATGTGCTTCGTAGTAATGAAGGCTTTTTTTAAAATCGTCTTTAGAAATTTTATGTATGAAAAAAATTTGTTGATACAGTTCTACATGTTTTGATAGAGTGTTAAGTGAAGAATCTTTTCTCACGTAATAATCAGCCATTTCATCTGCTAACATAGCATCCCAAAGAACAGCCTGCATTTTTTGCGGAGGCAAAACATCCTTTGGAACTTTTGAGCCGGAACAACTAATCAGCAATAGGCAAGCAAGTAAACAAAAAAGAAAACGATTCATTTCAATTCGTTATAAGCATTCGCATTTGTAATATCCAGCTTTGATAAAATTTCCCTGGCTTGTACTTTAGTTTTTTGGTCGGCCTTGCTAAAAGCCTTTACAAACTCATTGCTTTTTCCCTGGAAGAAAAATTGAAGCACCATTGAGCCGGGATTTTCTGTGTTAATTGTGTTCAAATAATTCAAAGCTTTTAGCATGCCTGTGCGGCCAATGCCATCATTTTCATAAAATTGGTCAAGTCCTTTTCTATAATAAGAATAAATAGCATCATGAACTAAATTGAAACGATTGTCTGTTAGTCCTTCTGCCAGCTTAAACCTGTTGCGCAGTCCATCAAAAGCTTTCCAACCGCTGATCTGGCTTGATTCAGGTGCGTTGTTAACGATGTATTGCGCCTTTTGAAAATAAGGGTCGCCGCCTTTGGGCGCAAACGAATCGTAATCCATTCCCAAAATGATATTGATATAATAAGCCAATACTGCCGTGAGGTTAGCCGTCATTGGATCGTTGCCCTGAATCCTGTTTTCGTTAAATTCAACCGGCTGAAATTCTACGTACTTAAAAATAATATCCTGGTCCTGAAAATTAATTATTGGCGATTCGTAAGTACTGTTATAAACCGGCCTTGCTGCCTGAACAGTGAGAGAAGCCTTATAAACATTTTGTCCCATGTCCTGGTCAATAGACAATTGGAAATTACATTTAATTTTTTCCTGCGGCTGGTAGGCGTCGGTTGTCCATTTACGATTGTTTATAAAATTGGTAAGTGCAGTTTGCAGGGTTTGAAAAGCTTTTTTTTGCGCTTGTGTACTTACACGATCTGTCATTATAGTTAATCTCGCCTGGAGTTCCTGTCCTTGTACAGATTGGACGCACAGGGTAATTAAAAAAAAATAAAATAGCTTTCTCATGATACTAATCTTATTATGGAATCAACAATATCTTTCGCCAACGCCTTTTTAGTTTTCAATTCAACATCTTGTTGCGCTCCATCCTTAAAGTAAAGCCTTACTTTGTTTGTATCATGTCCAAAACCGGCGCCTGCGTCATTCAATGAGTTTAAAACAATCAGGTCTGCGTTCTTATCACGAAGTTTTTTCAAAGCGTTTTCCTGTTCGTTATTTGTTTCGAGGGCAAATCCAACCAATAGTTGTTCATCAGATTTTATTTTTCCCAAAGAGGCAAGAATATCCTTTGTCTTTTTTAACGATAAGGTAAATTCTTCATCCTTTTTTTTGATCTTGGTGTTTGACACAAAAGAAGGCGTATAATCGGCAACGGCTGCAGCCATTACGGCTATATCGTAATCAGTTTCCTTCAAGCAAGCCTGGTACATTCCATCTGCCGACGTAACCTTTATAAGCTTTACACCGTTCAACTTTTTATCAAACGATACAGGGCCACTAACTAAAGTTACTTCGGCACCACGGCTGAATAGTTCTTCTGCAATAGCATACCCCATTTTACCCGATGAATGATTGCCAATAAAACGTACAGGATCTATGGCTTCGTATGTAGGGCCTGCAGTAACCAATGCTTTTTTACCTTTTAATTGTGGAGCAGAAAAAAAATCTTCTAAATGAGCCACAATTTCTTCCGGCTCGGCCATTCTTCCCTCCCCTGTAAGGCCGCTTGCCAATTCACCATAAGCCACCGGCAGCTGCAGGCATCCGTGCTGTTGAATAAGCTGAAGATTATTTTTGGTTGTTGCATGGTGCCACATATCCTCATCCATGGCTGGTGCCACCATAACAGGGCAGGTAGCTGACAAATAGGTTGCCATAAGCAAGTTGTCGCACTGGCCTGTGGCCATTTTACTCAACGTGTTACAACTTAATGGAGCAATAAGCATTACATCGGCCCAACGACCAAGCATTACATGGTTAGCCCAGGTTTCTTCCTCAAAAAGATTGACAAGCACCTGGTTTTTAGAAAGCGTTGACAAGGTTAGCTTAGAAACGAAATCGGTAGCTGCAGGCGTCATTATCACTTTTACTTCTGCGCCTTTCTTAACCAATTGTCTTACCAACAAGGGTACTTTATAAGCAGCAATGCTGCCTGTAATGCCCAGCAATATTTTTTTCCCGGCCAACATAGAAGGCTAAAATACTATTTCTAAAAAATAAAAGCGATCCTCTTTTATAAGGACCGCTTTACAATTAAATTGATGCTCTGTTATTGAAAAAGGTCATCTTCATTTTTGCGGTGATAGATTTTGCCTTCTATAAACTCTTGCGTAGCCAATAAAGCCGGGTTAGGCATGCGTTCGTAAGCTCTTGAAATTTCAATTTGTTCCTTGTTCTCATGAATTTCTTCTAAAGAATCTGTGTGGCTGGCAAATTCTTCCAACTTATTATGCAACTCCTCTTTCAAAGAAATATTGATTTGGTTTGCCCTTCTTCCAATAATGGAGATAGACTCGTACAAATTACCCGTTTTATTCTTTAGTTCATTTACATCACGGGTTTCAATATTGTTGGATGTACTGGTACTAAGTTGACGTCTTAGCAGGCTCATTTGTATAAAGTTTTAAGTTGTTTTGAGATTGGGTTAAATATTCCTGTACCTGTGAAGCAAGCGGACTTTGAGGGAAACGATCAATGAACTCATTACATTCTTCAATCACCTTTTCAAAGCGTTCGGCTCTTTTGTCCTCTATACTTAGTTCGGCAAAGCGATAATAGGATTTTATCGCCATCATTTTGTACTCATCTGATTTATTGGACTCCGGATAAGCATTCAACAAAGTATTAAAAGCCACAGCCGCCGCACGAAACTGACCAAGATCGTAATAAAGCTGTGCTGCATTATGATCTTTTGTTTCGAGCTTTTGACGGCAAATGTCAATGATTTCGTTTGCCTCTTTATTTCTTGCAGAACCTGGATGTGTATTAATAAAGGTCTGCATCATACCCATAGCCTTTATGGTATTAGTTTGATCCAGAGCAGGTTTGGGCGATTGTTTATAAAATGCATAAGCCCTCATGTAATCCATTTCTTCAGTCTTAGAGCTATTGGGATAGATTTCAAGAAAGGTTTTAAAAAGATTTTCGGCGTTTAGATAATCTCTTTGGTAATACGCAGTGTAAGCATACTTATAATAAATATCTTCAAATTCAGGTGCACCTCTAAAATAAGGTATGATGTCTTCGTAAACCTGCTGGGCGTAGTTATACTTCTTTTTAGCATAATACTGTTCAGCCATGCGCAGTTTATAATGAGGATCCTTGTTTTTCAGAACCTTATTAATACCTCCACAGCTAACCAGAAAAAAAATCAGGAATAAAACGCCGCTAAATTTCATAAAGGCTGGCAAAGTTAATGAGTTTAAGCAAATATTCTGGAAAAAAGGGAAACTGGCTAAAACTGCCCCGTTAAGATTTAGATAAAACAAAAAACCCTCCGTACGTCGGAGGGTTTTTGAATTTTATAGAATCAGCTTATTTACTTCTTCTCAGGTTTGGATGTGGAGCAGGTACTGTAGTTTGACCTTGCTCATCCTGTGCAGCAGCACGAAGATCAATTGTATTGCAATCGCCACCTTCCTGGCCATAGTTCCAGAAGAAACGATCCTGGCTGATACCTTCTTTCTCAACCATGTAGCTGATAACCGCATTTACTCTATCCCAGCTTCTTTGTTGCTCAGATTTGCTGGAAGCGCAATAGCCAGTAACCACTATTTTACATTCTGGACTGTTACGTAAGCGGGCAGCAACTGAAGCTAATAAAGCTTTTGCATCGTTGCTTAATGTAACACCATTACCAGAGAAAGTAACACTTGGCAAAACACCCAGAGCAGCTTCGCACTGGCCACCTTTTCTAAAGCCATACTGTTCGAAGCAAGTAGAATCAGGGCAAGGACATTTACCTACGCCATCAGCATCAACTGGCTGACACATTGTTGGAGTGATTTTTTCTTTATCGCGGCTGTCAGGAACGCCATCACCATCAGTATCAAGACTTACACCATGAGAATCAACAGGACTTCCCTGAGGAGTTTGCTCCTGGTCAAATTGGTCAGTGATACCATCACCATCAGAATCAGGTAATACTGGTTTAGGTAAAATCATCAGGCGAGGCTTGCGGATTTCCTGATAAGCATAATCCAAAGGATTAATCCACCACAATGGTTCAACAGACTTTTTACCAATGTTGAAGTTTAGGCCAAGAGATAAGAAATTATATGTATCAAAATCTCTTGTAAAATCTCCTCTCTCAGTCCATTGCTGTCCGTCTAAT
>JBQCHB010000123.1:0-3455 GCA_051955075.1 Flavisolibacter sp. | reverse complement strand
CAACAAAACGCCGCTGCTTACATCAAACTCTAAAAATGACAATGCGTCGTTAAAACATGATGATGAAGAGCATGAAAAAAAAGAAGGGAAAGAAAGTGATTAACCACTTATCAATAAAATTGAAATCATGAGCAGCTTTCTGTTGAAAGCTGCTCATTAACCAAAACTTTTTTATGAAAAAGATCTTCAGCTTCTCATTCCTTGCATTGGTTCTTACAATTACCGCATGCAATAGCGAAACAAAGCAAACGCAAACAGAGCAAGCAACAGAAACTACAAGCGGCGGCGGACAATCTGCTGTGGAGGACAATGAGTCGGCAAAAGACATAGTGAAAGTAGCGGCGGGTTCAAAAGATCATACCACATTGGTTGCTGCAGTAAAGCAGGCCGAACTGGTAGACGCTTTATCTAATGCCGGTCCGTTTACTGTGTTTGCCCCAACTAATGCGGCCTTTGACAAACTACCCAAGGGCACGGTTGAAGACCTTATGAAACCAGAGAATAAAGCAAAGCTGCAGGACATTTTACAGTATCATGTATTTGTTGGCAGTTTAAGTACAGATTTAATGCAGGATGGACAAACTTTAAATGAAGTGAACGGCGGCAACATCACCATCAGTAAAAAAGATGGAAAAGTTATGATTAATAACAGCGCCACTATTATTGCTTCCGTACCTGCAGCAAACGGTATCATTCATGTAATAGACGGAGTGTTGTTACCTCCTGCAAATAAATAGTTGTTAATGGAAAGTGGTAGATGGCACCTTCTCACCACGCTCCATTAATTATTAATTTTTTTCATTGTACAAACAGGCTTCCGGAGCGGCTTTGCACCATTGCAGAGCCCAACTCCCGGGAGTTAAAAAAAGCGTAGTATGAACAAGATGAGCTTTTCTTCAAGAATAATTATAGCGATCGCATCCCTTAGTCTTACGGCAACTTTTTTCCTTCCCGTTTGGTTTATCTTTTTAATTGCACCGCAGTATCCCGAAGGATTAACCATGAATATCTGGTTGAACAAACTCACCGGCCAGGTTGAAATTATCAATGGATTGAATCACTACATCGGCATGAAGCACATTAAAGCTGAAATGTTTCCTGAATTCAATTACCTCGTTTATGTTGTGGGCTTTTTTATTTTATTTGGATTAATTGTAGCCCTTACCGGTAAGCGAAAATTATTGTCTTCTTATTTGGTAATAACAATTTTAGGTGGCATTGCAGCCATGGTCGACTTTTATAAATGGGGCTACGACTACGGACACAACCTTGATCCCAAAGCTGCCATTCAAATTCCGGGACTAACCTATCAGCCACCATTATTTGGCCATAAAACCCTGTTGAACTTTGACGCCTATTCTTATCCTGAAATCGGAGGCTGGATCGTGATTGGCGCAGGCAGTATCTTCTTTTTAGTATGGGCTTACGAATGGTACAGGAACAGGAAAAGAAATGCCTTTGTTACACCCTTTAAAGCTGCCGCCCCCGTAGCGGCGATATTGTTGCTTTTAATTTCATCCTGTACAACCAAGCCACAAGCATTCAATATTGGGAAAGATAACTGCGATGATTGTAAAATGACCATTATGGATGCCAAATTCGGCGGAGAGATCATCACAAAAAAAGGAAGGATCTATAAATTTGATGATGCGCATTGTTTGACAAACTTTATTAAAACAGGAAATATAAAACAAGCAGATATTGCTCAAACCTTATTTGTCAATTACCAAAATGCCAATAGCTTTTTAGATGGCAAAACAGTGCTGTTTGTCATTAGCGATCAGTTGAAAAGTCCCATGAACAGTGATGCAGCAGCCTTCGAAAATAAAGCGGCTGCTGATCAAAAAGCAAAAGAAACGAACGGCAGTATAAAAACATGGGATGAATTATTTCAATCTTTATAAACGAAACGAACACACCAGCGAAATGAAACATACTCTAACCATATTCTTTCTTTTTTCCTTCTGTGCACTTTCGGCTAAAACCATTGTGGTAGGCAGAAACCAGGTGGTAACCTCGCTGCGCAAGGCTGTGGAATTAGCCAATGAAAGAGATACCATTCTTTTACAGAAAGGCATATACAAAGAAGGCAATATCATCATCAACAAACCTCTTTTTTTAATTGGCGTAAATGAGCCGGTTTTAGAAGGCGAAGACAAATATGAAATTCTAACTGTTACCGGCAATGGTATCGTCATCAAAGGCATACAGTTCCGCAATTCCGGCTACTCCAGCACCAATGACTATGCTTCCGTTAGCATTGTAGATGCCCAAAATATAATTATTGAAAACAACACCATTACTCATGCCTACTTTGCCATTCACTTTGCCAATTCAGAACAATGCCTCATTCGTAACAACACCATTACGGGAACCCCAAAAACCGAACAAACTTCTGGCAACGGTATCCATTTGTGGAAGTGCAATGACATGGTGGTAGAAAATAACGACATCCAGGGGCACCGCGATGGCATTTATTTTGAGTTTGTCACTAACTCCATTATTCAGGACAACAACAGCCACAACAACATTCGATACGGATTGCACTTTATGTTTTCGAACAATGATGCGTATTTACAAAATATTTTCAATAACAATGGCGCCGGCGTGGCGGTAATGTATTCGCACCATGTACACATGCAGCGCAACACTTTTGAAAACAACTGGGGTCCCAGTGCTTATGGGCTGCTGTTGAAAGAAATCTCTGACGCTTCAATACTTGAAAATAAATTTGTGGAAAACACTGCTGGTATTGTAATGGAAAGCACCAACCGCATTGAAGTGCAGCTAAATAAGTTTCAAAATAATGGCTGGGCTTTGCGGGTGCAGGCAAGTTGCAACGACAATACGGTTCATCATAACAATTTCTTTGGAAACACCTTTGATATTGCCACCAACGGCACAATGATGCTCAATAAATTTTACAATAACTATTGGGATAAGTACGAAGGCTACGACATGAACAAAGATGTAATAGGCGATGTGCCCTATCATCCTGTAAGCATGTACTCCATGGTGATTGAACAAAATCCAAATTCCGTTATTTTATTAAGAAGTTTTATGGTATCGCTTTTGGATAAAGCAGAAAAAGCGATTCCAAGTCTTACTCCCGAAAACATGGTTGATGAACAACCTTTAATGAAACCTTTAGCGTTATGATTACTATACAAAACATCAATAAACGATTTAAGAAATTACAGGCATTGGACAATATCAATGCAAAGTTCAGCAAGAGCCAGGTTATTTCTTTGATTGGCCCAAACGGCTCGGGCAAAACCACGCTGATCAAATCCATTTTAGGATTGGTAAAACCAGATAACGGCAGTATTCTTTTCAATAATGTGCCAGTAACAGAAGAAGTAGTATACCGCAAAAACATTGGCTATATGCCACAGATAGGCCGCTACCCGGACAATATGAAAATTGGCCAATTGTTCAACATGATCAAAAACCTG
>JBQCHB010000122.1:0-23008 GCA_051955075.1 Flavisolibacter sp. | reverse complement strand
GTGGAACAATTAAAGACAGCTCATAGCAAGGTTAAATCCGGTGCCGACTTTCCTGCCTATATAAAAGAAATAAAAGCAATGGGCGTAACGCATTATGAAACGTTTGTAAACGATGGTCATATGAATTATTATGGAACCAACAATTATGTTGCTAAAGTTCCTGCAAAATATGAGGCAATGACAATTGCTGAAAATGTGAACGTTGAGGTATTTAAAGCAGAGTTATTGGCACATCAGCAAGGCAAAACAGGCTTCTTGACTTTCATTAAAATGTGTGCAGAAACTGGAATTGAAAGGTGGGAAATCTGTATGGACAAAATGACTTGTACCTACTTTGACAAGATAGGAAATGAAGTTTTAATAGAGCAAATACCGAAATGAAAAACCGGCTCCTTTGGTGCCGAGTATCCACCACTTGAAACTTCCCGGCCGATGTCTCACTGATGGCTTTTGTGCGGTAACTTGTGGATGCGGCATGTTATAATATTTTCGGCTTACTATCTTATCTTCATACAGCTGTTGGTGCAGCCACAGCACAATGGCTTGAAGAAACAGGAACTGCGTAAAAGGCGTACAAAATTCGAATCGGTTTTTCTCACCCAAAATCAACGCTATGCGACAGAAATCATCTGCAAAAAAGTTTTTCCTTTCGGCCTTTATTGTTGTTTCCTTTTATGCAGGAGCACAATCCTCCGCTATAAAGGTTACGTTGTTAGGTACTGGCGCACCTGTTCCTTCGGTTGAGCGGTTTGGGCCCAGTATTTTAGTGGAAGCAGGCAATCAAAAACTACTATTTGATTGCGGAAGAGGCGCAGCACAAAGAATCTGGCAACTTAAAATTCCTTTGCGCCAGATAAATGTCTTATTCCTGACCCATCTTCATTCCGACCACACGGTAGGCATACCCGATGTGTGGCTTACAGGATGGATACCGGCTGTATATGGAAGGCGGGCTTCCCCATTCCAGGTATTTGGGCCTGGGGGCACAAAAGATATGATGGAAAACCTTGTAAAAGCCTTTGCCTGGGACATCAATACACGCAACAAAGAAAAAAATGAAGCCGATAGCGGCGCAATGGTGAAAGCTGTGGATATAGAAGAAGGTTATGTTTGGGAAAAGGATGGGCTAAAGGTGACTCCTTTTACGGTTCGTCATGCTGAATTTATTGACTCAGCACTCGGTTACCGTATTGATTATATGGGCCATTCGGTTATTCTTTCAGGTGATACACGCTACAGCGAAAATTTAATACAGTTTGCAAGAGGCGCCGATGTTATTGTACATGAAGTAGCAGCTGCCAGCGAGGATACAACAAGGAACACGGCATTAGTAAACCAGATTCTTGGTTTTCATTCCTCGCCTGAAGACGCCGGAGAAGTATTTCGACGTGTGCAGCCCAAAATGGCGGTGTACTCTCATATTGTTCTGCTGACATCTGATCCTGCCGTTGCTCCGCCTACTGTAAATGATCTGATACGGCGAACACAAAAGATATATAAAGGCGGACTGCAGGTAGGCGAAGACCTGATGACAATTGAAATAAACGGTAAGATTAATGTTGTCAGGTATAAACCTCCGGTGATCAAACCAACTGAAATTATCAAATGAGGTAAATGAGCAGACTGCAATAGGCCTAAGAAACATGCGGTCTTGACCACACGCAAACAGATTTATGTTTTCTTCCCGCCAATCAGTAGTGTTCTCCAGGTTCGCATTGGTGTTGAGAAAGTGATGTTATAAGCTCACACCAGGAGATAAAAGGATGGTTGGTGCGTAGATTTTTTTCGTCAATACAGTTGGTGCAGCTGCAACATGGTAGCTTGATGAAACGCCAACTGCAGCGTAGAAAATTAATAATACATAAATTAGCGTGTGTGCAACCAGATAAGACGGCATTTAATAACAAGCTTCTTCATTTTACTTTTCATGGTTTCCAAGGGTCAGGAAAACAACTTTGACAGTGTTGTAAACAGTTTGCAGTTTCATGTTTTCACCGACAATCCCGACAGCTGTGTTTTACCATTCCTCAAACGTTGTATGCCCATTCTTGCCAGAAAGCCAAAGTCAGTTGGTGGCGGCTGGACAACCTACCCGCCAGGTCCTGTTCCAATTCCACAAGACGGCTTGCTTTCTATAAAAATAACACAGCATCCTTCTTTACACTGCAAACATTCCGGCGCACGGTTCGACATCCTTACACAAGAGTGGCGAGACGGCGCTCCTGGTATTAAGGAACTAAGAGTATGGTTTTACTTTGACAGCAAGACTGATGCAGAAATGGCATTAGAAACTCTTACGGACATGTTCAAGGCTGTGAATGCTAAAGCAACCGTCATGCGTCAGTCGGAAGTTCAAACAATTATTCTCCATGAAACAGGTGAAGACGCCTTGCAGTTGGCGAAACTAACCTTACGAAAAGAAAAAGAAGATAAGCCGAAATACAGCATCCTATTTAGCTATGGTTCTGAGGAGGGAGAACCTTGGTGATAAGCGCATTGTCTCGTCCAAAATAAGTTTACCAGTGATTTAATTGGTAGAAGCTGCAGGGACTTCTAGGAACATCTCCCTTGATCTTTGATCGGGTGGCTCAATAACCAATGGCCTGGAGGAATTCCGTCTTTCTTCTTTTAGAGACATCCAGTACCCGGCCGTGCCGCATCACCACCTGTCCTCCCTCACCCCGGATATATTTTTCAACGTAATGCTTGTTTACGATCGTGGAATGATGAATGCGTACAAAGGGATCGGAAGGCAGCAGCTCCTCAAATTCTTTTAGTGTGCGGCTCACCAGGAATTTCTGATCTGTGGATAGGTATATCAGTGTGTAATTACTACTGGCCTCCAGGTAAATGATGTTATCAATACTAATGAAATGAAGGCCATCGCTGGTAGGTATTGTGATCCGTTTTGGCTGCTTTTTATTTAAATGTTCCAGCAAAAGTTCTAACTGCAATTGTGCATTGCGGTTCTCGCTGTTTGCTTCGGCCTTGGCAATAGCAGCCTTTAGGTCATCTATTTCAACAGGCTTTACCAGGTAATCCAATGCGCTGTACTTAATGGCTTTTATGGCATAATGGTCGTAGGCCGTAACGAAGATGAGTCCAAAGCTTCTGTGCTTTAATTGCTGCAATAATACAAACCCGTTCATCACCGGCATTTCAATATCCAGGAATACCAAACCTGGTTTTTCTCTCTCAATGGTTTCTATACCCTGTTCCGCATTGTCGCAACGGCCAATGATCTCTACCTGCGGACAATGTTTTGCCAGCTTTTCGCTTAAAGCACTCAGGTTGCTTTGGTCATCATCTATAAGAACAGCTCTTAGCATGTACATCTTTTAAAAAGAACAATTGATGCGTACCACCGCTTTGGTACCAACAGGCATTCCTGCCTCTTCCAGGTCTGATATCACCAGGTCTGCTGCTTTATCATTTTTGTTATGCAATTGAATGCGTTCCCTGGTAATTTCCAATCCATAAGACAGCTGGTCGGGTTTATTCATTTGCTTGATGGCATAAGCTTTTTTTCGTCCTATGCCGTTGTCTGTAATGGAATAAACGATGTGTTCATTCTCCAGGTGTGCATTCACCTTTAGCTGCCTGTTGCTATCCGGTTTATTGAGCAGGCCATGATGAATAGCGTTTTCAATAAAAGGTTGTATGATCAAAGGGGGCACTTTATAGTCGCCATGCAGCAATTCATCATCTGCGTTCAGGTCGTAGTTAAATTTATTGTTGCAGCGAAACTTTTCCATCTCGAGGTAAAGCTTCATTGTTTCAAAGTCCTTCTCAAAAGGCACGAGATTGTTTTTAGAGCTGTCCAGTACACCCCTTACCAATTTAGCAAACCGGGAAAGGCAGGTGGTAGCTTTATCCGGTTGGTTCGTTTGAATTAAGTTATCTATAGCGCTGAGGCAATTGAATATAAAATGCGGGTTCATTTGTGCACGCAGTGCCTGCATTTCTAATTCCAGTGTTTTCTGCCGCAAGGCTGATTGCTCCTGCTCATTGCGCAGCTTTTCATTCTTCCGCTTCAAAATAAGGTTACTGCCTATCATAATTGAAAAAATGATCGCCAGTATAAAACCTGTGATAAGCATGTTCTTCAATTGTACCTGCCTTTGCATTTCCTTTTTATTTAAGACCAGTTGCTGTTGGTGCAGCGCATTGTTTTTCTGTAAGAGCCGGATCTTATTATCCGTTTCGGATGCGGCCAGGTAAAGTGCTGTTCTGCCGGCATATTGCGCTGTTTCCATTGAATCTTTGAGTGTGCTGTACTGATGGAAGTATCTGTAGGCGCTGTCGCTTCGCTTCAACTGTTCGAATGTACTTGCCAGTTGTCCTGCGGCATCTTTCAAAAACTGTTTATTATCTATGACAGACGCTAGTTGATAGAGCTCACGTGTATAGTGCAAAGAGGCTGTATAATCGCCCTTACCCAAATAAGCCTTGCCAGCTACAAGCAAAGAATACATCAGCGGGACGACGTCTTTATTTTGCCGTTGCTGAACAAGGCCTGGTAATACCTGCATCAATACGGAGTCATATTTCTTTTGCGCCAGCTGGATGTCGGTAGAAAAGCCCCATAATGAAGCAACAAACTTTCTTCTAACCCTTACATCCGTGGTCAGTGCATCAATGTTCTGCCGGTGCTTCTGCTGGTAATACAATACGGAGTCGTAGTGTTGTAGTTGCAAATGGGCGAAGGCTATATCTTCCAGGTGGGGCCACAGCAGCACAAATGGTGTAGCATACCGCAGAAATTCATGATAGTACTCCAACGCTTTCCTGGGATCGCCAACCCGGTTAAATGACCGGGCAATAAACGCTATGGACATTGACGTCAAAAGTGAATCGCCGGTTTCTTTTCCTATTTGTTGCGCTTTGATGAGGTGTTCAAAAGCTTGCCAATATTCACCTTGCTTTGCATAAGCAAAGCCAATCGTTTCTGCGGTCCAGCCGGTAAGCCGTTTATCATTTGCTTTAACAGCTAATTGGTAAGCCATGAGGGCAGTATCAACAGCATAGTGGTAATCGCCAACCAGCGCCAGGCTCAAAGCAAGTGATTGATAGGCCTGCACAAGTGCCCGTTGATCGTTTGCGCCGCTTATTGCTTCAATTGCCTTTCTGCTTTTTATTACCATTTCCTGTGGCTTTCCCAGCAGCTTGCCCTGTACGGCAGCTTCCAGGATCAAAGCTTCTGCCAATCCTCTGTGGTAGCGGGCGGAAGAGGCTTGCTGAAAAGCCGCACGTGCATAGCGAAGGGCTGAGTCAGCATATATCCAATGGTAACAAAATTGTTCACTTAGCCGGTTCAGGCAATCAATGCGTGCGGCGCCTGACAGGAATGGCAAGTGTTTTCTCATGCTGTCGATGCTATGCGTTTGTGCATAACCGGCAGCAGGATGAAAAAAGAAAAACAAGATGAAGAGCCGGAAGTACACCTGAGTAGAATGCTTGTATTAAATATAAAAAATTGTTGGAGATAGGCTAATAAATCAGCGGAGCCGCCAGCACATCGGTTTCATACCAAACTTTCCAGCTATCTTGCTTTTATTTTAATAGCTGATTGTTCCTTCATAGTCAATAGTGGCTTCGGCATGGCCGGGAACAGCTACGGTGTAGCCTTCAATGCTTCCGGTTGCATGTTGAAAGATTCCTGTACCCCCTGTGATCGTATGCGAATTGGTAATGTTTAAGGCACCCTGGCCATTGGGTGTAGCGGTACCGGTAAAGGTTGTATAAAACGCATCGCCATTCGCGGCTGTAAAGATTGCTGTCCCGCCCAATTGAAAAGGTGTAGGCGTAGTAAAATCTAAAGTAGACAGGGCTACAAATGTGCTTTTCCCCAGGTGTGATGCCTGTCCCATGCCGGTAATCTTTGTATGGAGGAAAGGTGCAGGTTGCAGGATCTCTGATGATGTTGTATAGGTTCCTTTGAAGGGTAGCGCTTTGTCTACTCTTGCCTTTGATGCCAGTAGCAGGTTTTGATGATTCATTGTTTCATCTTCCAGTTTTTCCTTTTGGCAAGACAGTAAAAGGCATGAGGCAATAACCAGTGACAGCGACATTAGCTTTTTCATTTTGTTTGATTTAAAGAGTGATGAAAATGATCAAAAAAGTTACCGTGTTAGGTTCTGAAATAAATCCGGATGTAAATTATGTGGCGTTAAAAGCCCGTTCAAGCACCAGTGAGAAACTGGGAAGGTTTTTCCAGTAAGTGGGAGCAGAGAGATCGTTTGGAGTCAATCTACCACCTTCTTCGCTGTGGAGTGTCCCCGAGGGAGGCCCGGGGAAGGAGAGGAGTGAATAACAAAAAGCGGCGATGAACAACAACACGTGGGAGGCTATGTTCCACCACTCGAATTTATTAATCCGTTTCCCTGGAATTACTAAAAACTATTCAACTTTATACTTTTAAATGTTACGAAAAAAAGGGCAGCTTACACTGATTCTTAAAATTAAAACGAAAGCCAGATGAAACGTATGTATCTGATAATCTCTTCCCTTTGTTTTTTATTCTTTAGTTGCGGGGAGGCAAGTAGTTTAAATAATTTTACAGCAACCAATAAGGACACGCTTACCATTCCTTCAAACATAAAAATGGTTGCAGAGAATGAACCGGGTGAGCCAATGATTATTTCGGGTACCATTTATTTATCGGACGGGAAAACGCCTGCAAAAAATGCAATTCTTTCAGTTTGGCAAACTGACGCAAAAGGATATTATATTGAAGGTGGTGGCGGGGCAGGTGAATTACATCCGAGAATACATGGAAGAATGAAAACAGCTGCTGATGGCAGGTATGCGTTTCGGACAATCAAACCAGCTCAATATCCTAGTCATACTTCTCCTGCGCATGTTCATGGACATATCTTTGCTCCAGGTTATCCTGAATATCCTATTATATATTATTTTGAAGGCGATGACCTGATTACAGACAAAAATCGTTCAGAACTAAATAGCTATCGTGGCGGAACTCCTTCAATTATTAAACTGACAAAAGACAGCCGTGGAGTGCTCATCGGGCACCGAGACATCATACTTGAATTTGTAAAACCATCGGACGAGACAATGGAGTTGCAATGGTAAGAGGATAGTATCACGAACTGCAAACCAAAGCTACTCACTGCAAAATTTGACAATCTTGAACCCAAAACACCAAAGCCGTCTTGGGCACGACATAGATGACGCGGATGGAGTTTGGAATCGAACCAGATATTAATTGACATTCAGGTAGTTAGAAGAATTCCATTCAAAAGACAAAAATTTATCGAACTAAAAACCCGCTACAGGAGCGGGTTTTAAAAGAAGTGAAATTATCTGTGCCCGAGACTGGATTCGAACCAGCACGCCGTTTCCAGCGCCACCACCTCAAGGTGGTGCGTCTACCAATTTCGCCACCCGGGCAAAAAGAATATCGATAAGAAATGTAGAATGACCAAAGAACTATTATTAGTTGTCCCTACTCTCGTAAGAGTTCTTTCGGGGCTGCAAATGTATTTATTTTATTAGAACAATTCTAAAAGTTGTTCCTTTTCCCGGCTCGGAACTTTTTACAGTTAAACTTCCTTTATGGTATTGTTCCACAATGCGTTTTGACAAACTTAATCCTAAGCCCCATCCCCGTTTTTTTGTAGTAAATCCAGGCTTAAAAACTTTATCTATATTTTGCTTGCTGATGCCTTTACCCGTATCGGTTACGTCTATGGTGACATTGTTAGTGCCGTCTTTAATATCAACATTGATAGAACCTTTGCCTTCCATAGCATCCAAAGCATTTTTTAAAAGGTTTTCAATTACCCAGTCAAAAAGCGGTGCAGATATTTTGACTGGGATTTTTTCTACACCATGTGTATCAATTGAAAAAAACACTTTTCCGCCTGCACGTTTTCGTATGTATTCCACCATGTTTTCTATCTGTTCAATAATGTTTCTTTCTTCCAGTTGTGGTGTGCTTCCAATTTTCCCAAACCTGTCAGAAACAAGGCGCAGTCTTGTGACATCTTTTTCAATTTCCGGTACAAAATTTTCGTTGCCATGCGTTTCTTTTAAAATTTCCACCCAACCTTCCAGTGATGAAACCGGCGTGCCTAACTGGTGCGCTGTTTCCTTGGCCATGCCGGCCCACACCTGGTTTTGCGTGGACCGGTAACTGCTGCGCAAAGCAGTTATGGTAATGAAAATGAACAAACCAACGATAAATAATTGCACAATCGGAAAATAGCGTATTTCAGTCAGTAGCCTGCTGTGGCTGTAGTAATAGCGGTTAATATGCGATGAATCAATTGGGTCTTGCCAAACAATGGGTTCGCTACCTGACTTAAATTTTTTTAAAGTAGCATATAAATAAGAAGGATCTTTTTCAACTTTTGCCGAATCAAGATTTTGATAATTAGTGATGCTGTCTTTTTCGTTGGTTTCGATGATTGGAATGTCTTCGTTGTTCTGTATCACTTTTAAATGCAGCCTTGTATCTCCTGTATTATTAGGATTTAAAAGCGAAGTGCTTGCCTCAACCCATTCTTCCACCTTTTGCCGTTCTTCTTTTTCAATTTTTTTTGCCAGGTAAGATGAATACCAAATAGTACCACTTACAATGAGTATGGCAACAAGAGACAAAAGCGTACGCCAGTTTATAATTTGACGAAACATTGCCTAAAAATAAGTATGAAATATCAAGTTGGAAATATAAGACCAGGAAGTTTGCAGATTAAAATTATTGATTGAAATGATGAATATCCAAAGCTTTACTGCAGTAATGTAGCTGGTTCATAATCTTTCTTACTAGAATTGGAAATCTAGAAACTATCCAACGCATAACCAACCTACTTATTTATGCTTCTCTTATTTTTGAACAAATAATTATACTACTTGACACTGCCACCATCTGTTGCCATTGTTATTCTAAATTGGAACGGCCGATCTTATCTGGAAGAATTTCTTCCGTCGGTTTTGTCGTCAGTTTATAAAAATTACAGGGTAGTCGTGGCAGACAATGCATCAACTGATGATTCTATAAAATTTTTAAAAGAGCAGTTCCCTCAGGTTGAATTGATCATCCTTCCCCAAAATTTTGGTTTTGCAAAAGGTTATAACGAAGCATTGAAGAAAGTAGATGCAGATTATTATGTGCTTCTGAATTCAGACGTGGAAGTAACGCCTGCATGGTTGAATCCTGTTATAGAATTATTGGAAAACGATGAAAAGGCCGCTGCCTGCCAACCCAAGATTCTTTCGTACCATAACAAAAATTATTTTGAATACGCTGGTGCTGCAGGCGGTTGGATAGATACTTATGGTTATCCGTTTGCAAGAGGCCGTGTTTTTGAAGTTTGTGAAAAAGATAAAGGACAATACAATGCATTACAGGAAATATTTTGGGCTACCGGCGCTGCTTTGATCATTAAAAGCAAAATTTATCATCAGCTACATGGTTTTGATGAATATTTTTTTGCGCATATGGAAGAAATAGATCTGTGTTGGCGCATACAGTTGGCGGGTTATAAAATTTGCTGTTGTCCTCAATCAACGGTTTATCATGTAGGTGGTGGCACACTTCCTAAAGGCGCTTCAAGAAAAACTTTTTTGAACTACCGCAATAATCAAATTATGCTGGCAAAAAATCTTCCGTGGAATGAAAAGTGGAAGATTATATATCGCATGGCGCTTGATCAAATAGCGGCATGGAAAGCTTTGTTAGCGGGCGACGGAGGTTATTTTATAGCGGTGATAAAAGCGCATTTAGCTTTTTTTTATTGGGCTTTCTTTGCAAAGAAGCAATTATATAATCTTAAAAGAAAATCTTTAAAAAGCCTTGCGGGGGTATATCGCGGCGCTGTAATATGGAAATACTTTGTGCAGAAAAAAAAGCTGTTCAGTGAAATTGTAGTTGGCCAAAATAAAAAATGACCAAATCTTTTTAACAAATGCTTTGATACATTATTTTTGCACCACAAAATTTCACTATGGACTATCGTCAAGCGGAATATCAGGAGGAGCTGGAAAAAGTGCAGGACCGTGACTTTACACACAGTTGGGTTTCTTCCTCTGCTTTTCTTTTTTATCTCTCAGTTTTTTGCTGGATGGCATTTTTGTTTGGTAGTTGCTACAAACTTTACAACAAGCGTTTTGAAAATAGCACACCGCAAAATGTGGTAGTACAGGAAAGCACATTGTACACTCCAAAATATAGTACGCCTAAATAAGAGAATTTTTTTGTTGCAATAGTTTCAATACTTATTTTTGCAACCCCTTAAAGTTCTTATCAATGCGGAAGTAGCTCATTTGGTAGAGCACGACCTTGCCAAGGTCGGGGTGGCCGGTTCGAGCCCGGTCTTCCGCTCAGGAAATCTCCCGCCCAAAACGGGAGATTTTTTTTGGAGTTCCTGAAACATGGGAACAAGCCCTGGTGGTGGAATTGGTAGACACGCAGGACTTAAAATCCTGTGACCCGCAACGGTCGTATCGGTTCAAGTCCGATCCGGGGCACTGATAATCAGTAAGTTAAGAAGGTCGCATCAAGCGGCCTTTTTGCTTTTTAACCGAATTTGCAAACAATTTGCAAACAATTTGAAAAATCAAGTCGAAGTAAAGAGCTTTAATAAAGGTACGACTTGACTCCTTCTATCCAGCCAAATCTTTATGATTCTTCCATTTTTGGCTAACTTAATTTTTTATATTTAGCCAAATCGTTGTGATTTTTTTAGTTTTGGCTAAATATAATTTCATGGAACTGTTGGTTGGGCGGGCAATGAGCAACAAGTCTTGGGAAATCTATTCAAATCACCCGCATCAGAACTCGTGGCCATATATGGAAGAAGGAGAGTAGGCAAAACCTTCCTCGTGCACTCTTTGTTTGAAAACGAAATTGTTTTTGAATTTACCGGATCACACAATGCGCCGTTAAAGGCACAATTGGAAAATTTTAGCCGTGAGCTCACAAGAGCTTCTAAAAGTAGAGTGCCCTTTGCAGTACCTTCAAATTGGGGCGCTGCCTTTGCTATGTTTGAAGTATGGCTTGAGCCGCAAATACAAAAGGAAAAAAAAGTAGTCTTCTTTGATGAATTTCCATGGCTGGATACACCCCGGTCAAATTTTTTATCGGCCTTCAGTTATTTCTGGAATAATTGGGGAGTGAAACAAAAAAACCTGCTCGTAATAATATGTGGATCTGCGGCATCATGGATGATCAAAAATGTAGTTCGCAATAAAGGAGGATTACATAACCGTATAACACAATCCATAAGGCTTTTGCCATTCAACCTCTTGGAAACAGAAGCCTATCTGAAAAGCCGCTCAGTAAATTTGGATCGATATCAGATACTCCAAATCTATATGGCAATGGGTGGTATCCCGTTTTATTTAAAAAACGTTCGCAAAGGAGAAAGCGCAGCACAATGTATTGATCGCACTTGCTTTACAAAGGATGGTACTCTTCATGATGAATTTGATAAACTATATAGCTCCTTATTCGACAAAGCACATCATCACATGAAGATTGTAAAAGAATTATCAAAGAAAGGCAAAGGACTTACACGAAATGAAATTATCATTGCTTGTAAGCTTTCTTCCGGAGGAACAGCAACTACCATTTTGAACGAATTGGAAGAATCCGGCTTTCTTACTTCATATGTTCCATTTGAAAAAGCAGCAAAAGACGCTATTTATAAACTCACAGACGAATACTCTCTGTTTTACTTAAAGTACATCGAAAAGCATAGGTCCAGCGCAATGAACACGTGGATACGCCTATCATCAACCTCTTCGTGGAAAAGCTGGAGCGGCATTGCTTTTGAAACCATTTGTCTTAAACACATCGAACAAATAAAAAAGGCCCTGGGGATTTCTGCCGTACAAACGATTGAATCAGTTTGGCGTTATGTTCCGCGTAAGGATACTGCCGGTGCGCAGATTGATCTTTTGATAGACCGCAATGATCATAGTATCAATGTTTGTGAAATAAAGTATTCCGATTCTGAATATACAGTTACAAAAGCCTATGCTGAAGAACTCAAAAGAAAAAAAGATGTTTTTAAATCAGAAACGAAAACAAAGAAAACCGTTTTTGTTACTATGATTACCACTTTTGGAGTTATAAGCAACATTCATGCTATCGGTAATGTAGACAATCAACTAACTATGGATTTGCTTTTCGCGGGATAGTCAGGAATTGATTATCATGAAGATTGATTTTATTGCTTCTCCATTTTTTATGTGAACTATCGGTCTCCACCCTCACAGGTTCACCGGAAAGCACGGAACTTTAGATTTCAGAATCAGCCCTGAACAGGCGGCTAAAAAGGTGGAGGAGATCGGGCAGTAAACATCCATCATATTTGCTGCTATTGCCGGACGAGTAGCCTGATTGCTACTTAATTCTTTTAGCCGGTTTTGATTACTGCAAAACGAAAACTTGATTAACAATTCAATTTGCGGTGACCACCTCATTCGCTGAATTTTTTTGACGAATTTTAGACACCTACAGATTGATAAAATGCAGGGGACATCAATTCAACCTGGCTTCTTGCAATCCCAATTTCCGCTGCCACCTCTTTCCATGTTTTAACTGAGGCTAACACTTCAGAAATGATCGTGTCCATTTCAGCATCGTTTAGCTGGAAATAAAATCCGACGGATTTTGCCAGGTTAAAATCCAATGCATTGTTCGTTTCATCAATGTTCAATTGCAGGCCGTTTTTATCCGTGGTGGGATTGATATCATAAGCCGGCGAAAGTGTCCAGCCATCTTTATGAAGTATGAAGCCATGGTTGCGAAAATGATCATCCGTGTTTGAAACAGCAATGTGGAAAATGATTCTGCGCCATAACTGATGCAAGTCCGCAGCAATGTTACAACCATAGGTCTGAATGAATAACGCTATGTCAAGATAGCTTCCGGGATTGTCTCTGAGCGTTTCTTCCGTGTTGCCTGTCATTGTCATTGCTGATGCAAAATGAATCCTTTGCCTACCCACACGGTCGAAGCGCTTTGTGAAAAAAGTATGATGATGACCTGCAATTTTTTTAAGACTGCAATCGGACATAATGATACCTGCGTTGATCGCAAGCTTATAGGCCAAATATTCCCAGGCTGCTTTGTCGGTTGTATCTGTTTTAGATGGAAACTTGGCGATCCAGAAATTTCCTTCTTCATCTATTACATTGGCTTTTGGACGAGCACCACCAAGGGACGAACCGGGTGCCATGAGTATAGCTAAATACTTTTTAGTTTCCCCACTTGTTTTATCAGATTCAACTAATTCAGCGGCGTGCTGCAGTTCGCGGATGCTGGACCATGGTGGTGTTGGGAATGCTGTATTGTCATCCAGAAAGGGGCCATCAGGGTCGAGTTTAAATCTAAGTGCACCCATCCTTGTTTCATCATAGACGCCTAACAAAAAGTCAATATCGTACAGGGTTGGTGTTTGTTTGCCTTCTTCTGCTGCCTGTTGTGCAGCTCTTCTTTTCATCAGGGTTCGGCCCCATGTATCAGGCATGGAGTCCATAAAGACACCAAAGTTTTCCTTGCTATTGGGATGCTGGGCGCCAGTGAACCACTGGATGTCCGGATCAAGCAAACGCTGTGCTTCTGATTGAATCCACTGTGGATCATAATGGAAGCTAAAGGCCTTTCTTCCTTTGGCTTGTTGGGCAGACAATGTTCCAATTAGCTTGGGCTCAGGCAAACCAATCCAGTCAGCATACACTAATATGTCGGTCTTTTTTGTTGCCATTACTTCGTTATTAATGCCAGGTCTTGTAATTTCCTTCCGTACTCATCGTCTGCCGCTAACTTCAGAATGTCGTTTTGTAAACCAAGCACCCGCAGGGTATTAAAATAAGCACCCATGGAAACGCTTGGATTTCCTTTTTCTATTTCCACAAGCGTTGACCGGTTAATAGCAGCCCTTTCAGCTACCTGGGCAGTAGTGAGTTTTCGGCGTTTCCGGGCCAGCTTCAGGTTTTCACCCATTTGCTGCAACAGCTTCATGTGTGCGGGGAAGATGATCGGCTTCTTTGTTCGCATGTCGGTTATTTCCAACAAAAATAGCCATAACGTTGAAAATATCCAACAATATGGAAGCAATTGGAAATTGCCATGCAACTGAAGAGAAGTATCAGTTTGTTCTGTAGCAGTTAATATCGTACCCAGGTCTTCAAATTGTCCGTGTAATGTTGGCCGAATAATTGTCGCGAAGAAGTTAGCCACCGATGACTACGTTTTCAGATTCCAATCCAACAAAAAAGCGCTACAGCTTTATTAATTTTTTATGACCAGATTATATTAACTGTAACCTTATCAGTTTGTCAACTGATGATGAACTGTCTGAAATTCACTACGCCGAAGCATGCTTCATCAGATGTATTGCAGGATGCGGCTGGACTGGGTGAAAGCTTGCAGTAGATGACGAGGAGCTTTGGTGTGATCCTTAAATGCGGTCTTCATCTTTTTCCATTTTCAATTTTAGGACTTCTCTTTCAATAACGCTCTTTACGTCTAACTTAATTTGAAAATAATTATCCATCACCTGTTGCACAGTGGAAGCTGAAAAATTGGGAATCGATTTAAATGAATTCGCTTCTGCATTTAATTTATCAGAATCATTAATAATCTCTGCATGAAACATCTTGAGCTTAATTTTTTCATCCGGATCGTCTGCAACCATTCCTACAAATTCACCGGATGAAAGTGCCGAAATTTTTGACTGCGGAATTGCTGGCTCTAATTGCATTGATCTGCTGATTGAGGTATCTGTTCTATTGATCGAAAGACTTTCTCTGTCCTGCATAATTTTCCCGAATCGTTCCGATAATAATTTAGCAGTATCACCCATTACCTGGCCGCTGATAATGTTGCCTGCTATGTTCACAATAACATCCGCCTGTTCTTTTCCGTAGTCCTTTCGAAGTTGGCTAAAATCCTGCATGGCAAGAGTGGTAGCAACCTTATTGCTTCTGGCTGTAGCAATTAATGAGTCCATGTGATTAAAGAATATGGTTGGAAACTCATCAAAGACAAGACTACACGGATGCCTGTCTTTCTTATTTACTATCCGAATGAGTCTTGAAATATAAAGCGATAAGACCGCACCATAGATCTGTTGCTTTTCAGGATTGTTTCCCATGCACACAATCTTCGGTTTTTGGGGGTCGTTGATGTCAAGCGTAAAATCATTCCCCGATAACACCCAATAAAGTTGTGGTGAAGCAAGTCTTGACAAAACTATTTTTGCTGATGCCACTTGTCCTTCCAGTTGCTCCATCGCATCATTTTGATAAGCTGTAACAAAGGGGTTCATTAAAACCTGTACTTCCGGTTCTTTATTCAATACGGGGAAGAGTTCATCATACTGTGCCTGGATCATCTCAATTACATGAGGTAAGGTACAGTACCTGCCGCCTTCATACTTTCGCAAATACCAAATGACCGCAGTGACAAAGTTGATCGGCGATTCCACAAAGAAGTCGCCTTGTCTTCTGATCCAGTCCCGGTTTAATCCTAAAAGAATTGTTCTTGCCGATTCCGTGGCATCGGTAATGTCATGCATTGAAAAGGGATCCAGCGGATTGCAGCGATGTGACTGTGATAGATTATCAAAGTTGATGACATAAAAACAAGGAGAAAAGGGATAGTTATGTTTGTTTTTTTGTAACCAGTTATAGGCAATCCTCGTGAGATCATCATATTTAAAATCATAAATGAACATGCAGAAGCCTTTTTCAATATGCTGCTTAATGACATGCTGAATCACGAACCAGGACTTTCCTGCGCCCGGACTCCCGATAACCAATAGCCCGCGAAAAGGATTGATTATATTGATCCAACTTTTGCGAACCTTTCCTTTGAGATTGTATCGTGCCGGTAAATTGATGGAATACCGGTTTATAATTTTTCTCTCTTCCTGCGGGAAGGTTTCATTAAGCGAATTGAAAACATCTTTGGATAGTTTGGTTTGGATTAGCCTGCTCAAATAACTTCCGCCTGTTAGCAATAGCAAATAGCCGGTACTGGTTACTGTCATATAACTTACAGCCATTGTTTCGACACTTGTTCTCACCGTTAATATCAGTTGGCTGGTGAAAAATATCAATAAGCCAGAAACCAAATACACAACAATTGTTTTCATCGAAAGTTTTTCACTCTTCTTTCCCTTTACTCCCATAATAGAAATGAACATCAAACCCAACGCAACCAGTTTCGAAGTATAGATATGGTCAAATAAGCCTGTACGAACCGTGTTGCTTAGTAGTCGGTCTGTAATTGTGGTTGTAAGATTCCATTGCTTAAAAGCTGAATATAAATAAAAGTAAAAATGGAGAAGCAGAACAGAGATGCTTCCGAACCTGGTCATGTCGAGTATCTTTCTTAACCCCATTTCATTTTCTCCTGTTACTGACATACTTTAAAGTTTTAGATTTATAATCCTGGTGATCTTCTCTTTCTTTTTCTTTTCTTTCTGAGCAGTTGAAAAGGAGTTCCTTCAAATTGTTTTTCTACAGAAAGCAAGGCATCAATTACTTCAAATGTTTTGTTGTGATGCATTTCTTCGGCTTTTGTTTTAGGAACCGGAACATAAAACTGTATTGTATGGGTCGATGTTGGAGCTGCTGCGGGTAGTTGCTCACTATTGTTATTTGAAAGGATTTGTGATAGTAGGCTTGCCACGCTGTACATTTTCCCTAACTCACTTCCATTGAATACTGTCTTTGTGTCGTTATCAACGAAAGTGATTCCATAAACCCTTCCTTCACTATTTTTTCGAATCACTGTATAGACATTTTTGCTTTGCAAATTTTCTATCAGCTTAATTAAACTTGGTGGCTTTTGAGCAAGAGCTTCATCGACCTTGGCTTTGAGATTATTCTTAAACGCATCTTTGAAAGACTGATTGAGCAAAAATTTCTTTTCTAATTTGTCCAGGGTCGGCCTGGTGTTAATGTCGCTCGCTTTTACAGGTACGCCGACCTTATTACCTTCAGCATCAAGGACACGAAAGACCAAACCACGGTTTTTAAAAATTCTGCCGGCTTCGCTACCCCTGTCTGCAAGAACATTAAACTGTTTTAAGATGGCATTGAACTCAGGTAGTGAACAATATTTGTAAGAACTCATAACAGCATTAATGACGTTTGAAATTCCCTTCTTGGTTTCTGCTTTACCATAAACAAGTTTTTCGGCGCCCGGTGCCTGTATCTTTTGATTCACTAAACGCTTATGTCCTTCTGCTTTTACGAGGCCAAATTTTTCTTCCAGCTCCTTTCTCGCTTTTTCAGAAAGATTCTTCCCAATGTTATGCGTATGAATCCTGCTGCCATCTTCGCGAATAGTTGTGGAAACCAAATGAACATGCGGATGGCCCGCATCAAAATGCTGATAAATCAGATAAGGTTGTTCTGCGAAACCGATCTTTTGAATGTATGCCGATGCGATAGCAATAAGCTTGTCGGAATTAAAATTTTCTGAAGGATCAAAGTTGAGCGAAACATGTATGGTTTTAGTCGTTGCTCTTTCATTAAGAACGTTTAGTCTTTCAAAGCCTTCCAGCTTTTGATAAAAATTCATATCACTTGCATCTCGTAAATAACCGGCGGCATAAATGCAGGCGGCCTTGCCCTGCTTTACTTTATGCTCATTATAGTTGAGCGCAGCTATCAATTTTTTTGGCATTGTTATTTTTGCAACCATTGCTCGTAGAGTTGGATGAGTTTAGAGTTAATGTCTTGCACCTTCGTATTTACCGACCGGTGCAGGGACTCATAATTCCTGATCCATTCCCTGAATTCAGGAATGGTGCCGAGCAGGTGAAGTTTGTGCACTGCCTGGTTGAAGTTGTTGCCGATTGCGTTGAGTTCTTTTTGCAGTTGTCTCATTTGTTGTAGAAAGTCATCGGCAGAAGAATTTCTATACCGGATGGTGATGGGCCTTTGCAGTAGGACTTTGCGGGCATAATTGCTGACACTTCGTTCCGTGCTTGAACTTTTTAGTTTTTTTAGTTCCCTCAATTCCTGATCATTCATCCTGATCTTGAAAAACTGTTTTCGCACGTCTGCATCTTTTTTCTTCATCATCTCCAGGTATTTCAATTCAACAAATCATTGCCAGCCCATGCCGAGTTCCGAGGCAGGGCAAAGGGAAATGTGGCCACATTTGTACATCTTGCCGTTCGCAGGCACTGGCGTACTTTTCCTTTCTGTATAATTCCGGCAACAGGCCCATGATCTAAAATTAGAACCGGGGTTTTTCACCGGCAATACGTGTGTAAATTTTGCCCGCCTGTGGAAAACCTGCCGGATTTGAATCGATGTTTTCATTAGTTTGCTCCGGGTATGATAACAATGGAAAACAACAACATTTTTTCGTATAAAATAAAGCCTGGATCTTACCGGCAAATGGTGAAAATTTTAAAGTTCCCGGCTGTTACGGGCGCAGAAATTGATGACCAGGTTTGCAGGGTCACCATCACCGACTATGCGCCTGAGTTAAGCCTAAATAAGGAATATGTGGGCGCCTATAAAAATGACCGTGTTTTCAAGGTACGGCTGCTGGGTAATAACGAGCGGGAATTTATTGTTATGGCAAGCATGCTGGAAACATTGGATGAACCGGTCATTATAAAAAACTGAAGCTGTTGTTCGGGGTTATTGTGGCAAAAGTTTACCTGTAATTTTTCATGATGCTGAAAGGCGAGGTGGTTCCCCAGATGAAAAAGGATGGTGGCTATTAGTTGACGATAGTAAAAGGTCAACTATTTACATCGAACAAAGGGCTAGAGCAGCCCTTCATCCGAAAACGAAAAATAGCCTTCGGAGGTCAGTATAATGTGATCGATCACTTTGATATCGTGAAAGGCGGCTGCGTGTTTTATTTTCTGGGTTAATTCTTCATCAGCCCTGGATGGTTTAAGACCCGTAGAAGGGTGGTTATGGGCGAGTACAATTGCTGTGGCTGCGACCTTTAGGGCAGCCGCTAGAATAAGGCGGGGATCCGCAATGGTTCCGCTGATGCCGCCTTGCGATAAGGCAATGATTTGAAGCACCCTGTTGGATCTGTTTAAGTACAGGACTTTAAATTCCTCCAGCAGGTCAATTTTGTCCTGATCCCAATAATGTGCCAATACATCATAGGCATCGTGGGACGAGCATATTTGAGGGCGCTCGGACACTTTACACTTCACTTTTTTTTTGTAGATAATTTCAATTTCAGACACGTTGTTGATTACTTCCAGGCTTAGACTGTGTTCCATAACGTAAGCGTTTAAGCGTTAAAAAATTAATGATGGAACATCCGTCGCCTTTGCGCTGGTCAAGGCAAGGGAGGAACGGAATAAACCGCAGCTTCAGCGTTAGGGGACACATGTTCATTTATGCCGGAAATTCCCTTGCCGCTTCACCAGGCCAGAGGCGAACTTTGTGCAGGAATTAATGGTGCAGGGCTTCACTGAAGTTGGCAAATAAGTCTTGTGCCCGATCCAGGCATTTTGGCTCTCAATCAGCCTAGGCTATGGTCAAAAAAAGTTTAAGCTGCCGCATCATTTTGACCTATGTCGCCGTAATGTGCGGCAGCTTTTTTGCAGGTAAGGCATCCTGTAGTGAGGATGCTTTACGTGCAAAAAATCGCAGTTAATTTAAGCCTAGTGCTGATACGCCGTGGATACTAAAATCATTACAAAGGTGAAAGGCTCTTTGCACTCTTTGTTGTGCCGTGCCACCCAACAGAATTGATTTCAATCTTGCTTCGTTGTCTTTGTAGGTTCTGACATTCTGGAAATAACCTGTTATGGCATTGTAGGCGCCAAACACTGTTCCTTTCGTTGTTTCCAGTTGCTGTGAAGGATTGCTCATTGCATATTCATAAGCAGCATCGCAAACATTCGTATAGTGGGTTGATAATGCATCATCGCTTCCTTTCTGTAATTTTTGCAATACTTCCCTGCTTGGACACATCGCCAGTTGAATCAGCTTTCTGACTTCTTTGTCTGTAATGAGCACCTTCGACCATTGGTTAAAGACTGTTTCAAAATGCCCGGATAGCTTGTAAGAAATGCCCATTACTTTATGCGCCTGTTCTAATCTATCCTTGGCATTGGCCGTGTGCCGAATCTTCACAGAATTGGAACAGTTTCTGAAAGCTGCGTTCAAAGTGTTATTGCAAACGATGCGAACAGGCGTGAAGGCAGCTGTAATACTTCCATAACCGTCATGTGAAGTAGTAAGAAATAAATACTGCCCGATCAGGTCATCCTTGCCTACTTTGATATAAGAAGGGAGTTTTGCCGTGATAAAAATTCTTTCACCTTTCCCGAGTGCTCCTGCGGTTTCGTATTGAATACCGTCAGAGCCGCCAACAATTGCATCAAAAAAAGAAAAGGCATCTTTGTTTTGTACGACCTCGTAATCCTTTCCCACGACACCTAATACCTGTTCGGTGTCTGTTCTGATTGTCGCGAAATAATTCGGTACTTCTATTTCTGCCTGGCGCTTATCTATACTGGCAAATTTGTTCTTATTATCCAACGTGAATAATTTTCTTTTTTCTACCGTGTAATCGAGTCCTGCAAAACGAATCGCTTCTGCGCTGCTCGGATAGTCCTGTACGATTTGGCCCAGGCCATGCCATGCTTTTTCCTGAACGGAAAAGAAATTGTATTTGCCTGTCGTCTCGTTATAATTAAGATTGTGTGCCATAACTAAAATTTTTGATTGTGAATTGTTGAACAACGAAATGAAAAGCACTATCCTTAAAAAGGATAGTGCCAAAGAATTAAAATGGTAAATCGTCTTTTGCGTCGGCAGATAGAGTAATTTCTGCTACCGGTGCTTGTGTTGTTTGTACTTCTTTATTTGCCGTGCTGTATACCTTGATGCTGTTCGCATGACAGTGTATAGACGCCCTGGGGTTACCGCTTGTGTCGAGAAAGGCATTTACAAAAAGGCGGCCACTCAGTTCAATCAGTGTTCCTTTTTTTAACCGCTCTGCGATTTTACTGCTGATCCAATAGGAGCAATTAATATAGGTGGTAAACTTCGTTGCTTCCGCCGCTCCCTTCGGCTTGTAATAGTCATTAAGAGCAATGGAAAAGTTGACAACCTGCCTTTCATCTTTCAATTTGTTGACGACTGCGTCCTTTGTAATTCTTCCGATAACTAACATAGCTTTAAATTTTACGGGTGAATGAATAGTAATGAAAGCGTTGGGCTTTGTCCTGAACATACAGGACAAAAGCATCTTGATTTTTTGTAGTCTTTAGTTCGCGTTGGGGTTCCCTATCACCTGCGGGCCATACGCCGCCAACCTGCCAGGTAATGCCATTGTTATTTACGGCGATCAATGATCTCGCGCCTCTGTTGGCACTGTGCTGCCCGATGCGCTGCATTAAATCGCTTGATACAAAACCGATGTAGTGTTGTGCATGGTGAAATTTCGTTTGGAAGTGTATCAGGTAAACCATAAAAATTGTTTTGTAAAAGAAAAAGGCGAAAAAGAAAGTCAAATGGTCATTGTGCCGTGCAGGAGGCAAAAAAGCAACGGAATAAATCGTGGCTGATGGATGCGGAAGCTTTTGTTTATGCCGGAATTTTTTTGCACTTTTTCAATGTTTCACCACGGCACGATAATTTGACTTTCGCCTTGCGCCGCTTCGCTACAAAACAAGCTTTGTCAATATTTCGACGTTAATGAAACTGATTTGGACTTTCCCTGTGGACACACCCTTTTGAGGGTTGAAGGTGAAAATATCAATTCTGAAAATATTTTGACGACAACAACCGAGATGGGATTCAGGTGCGCAGTTTTAGAGGATAAAATCTGCGTTAAAGACAAATAACCTATGGGCGAATTTTGGGAAGCAGCATTTTTGGATAAGCAAGAAATGTGGGGTTTCGAACCCGCAAACGCTGCTGTATTGGCAAAAGATTTTTTTGTAGAACATCAAGTAAAAAATATTCTAATTCCAGGCATTGGTTATGGACGAAATGCCCAAATTTTTAGAAAAAACGGTATTAGTGTTACAGGAATTGAAATTTCAAAAACTGCCATTGACCTCGCTCACAAACACTTTGGACAAGACCTGACCATTTATCACGGCTCTGTAACTGAAATGCCTTTTGACGACCAAGTGTATGACGGAATATTTTGTTACGGATTGATTTATTTACTGGATAAGGATGAAAGACAAAAGCTTATTCAAGACTGTTTCAATCAATTGACCGAAAGTGGCTATATGATTTTCACAGCAATTACAAAGAATGCCAGAACCTATGGCCAGGGGACACTGATAGAAAAAGACCGGTTTGAAATGTTTGGTGGGGCAAAGATCTTCTTTTACGACACGGAAACGATCGGGGAAGAATTTGCTAATGCAGGACTTTTTGAGGTTTCAGAAGTTATAGAAAACTATCCTTTTTACCTGGTCAAATGCAAAAAATTGGGAGCTACTGACAAAAGGCTAAGCTGACATAATTTATAATGCTGGTACTGGCACCCAGCCGAACGTTATAACCTTTAATGCCTTGCTTTAGTTATGGCAGAACAAGAATACTCAGGGTGGGGCAGTCCCATTTTTTTCGCCTAACTGAATGTTGTTGATACGAAATTTTGTTACAGAAAACAATATACGGAATGCCTATGCAGCACCGTTGGTAGATTCTTATTGGCAAAGGGTGTATTCTCAATATGAAAGCTTTTATTCGGCACCTCCTTTACTAAGTTTTTTCATGCGGCTGATTTTATAACGCTAACTTCATTTTCCAGAAAAGTCATCTCATTGCAGATAGAAAAACAAAAATGGAAACAGATTGCCGAAGGCGACCAGCAGGCCTATGCCGCGATATATCGCTTTTACTACAGACGCTTTTATAACTATGGTCGTAAATTTAGCGATGATGAAGCCTTGGTGGAAGATGCCGTGCAGGAGACCTTGTTTGCCATTTGGGACAAAAGACATACGCTTGCTTCCATTGAATTCCCCGGCACCTACTTTTACACTTCCTTCCGTTATGCGATTTT
>JBQCHB010000121.1:0-5898 GCA_051955075.1 Flavisolibacter sp. | reverse complement strand
AAAACAGGGTGTAAATCAAATTTTTGACTTTAAAGTCTGTTAGACCGGCAAGCGTTACGTCATTCTTGTTCAGGCAACTATAGTAGATGCATTGTTGCCTTAAGGTTAGGATAAAGCAGCTTGAAAACAGTATAATTCTTTTGATAAGCGTCCTGTAATTTCTTTTGTGGTTGTATAATATTAACGGGCTGAAGTTCTAATGAGTTGTAGTCTCCAATAATATGTAACGCTTTTAAAGCAAGCCAGGCAGCGCCTATGGCGGAGGCATCTTCGCTCTGTTGAAGTGTAATATGCTTGCCTGTAATATCGGCCAGCATTTGCATCCAAACCGCAGATTGTACAAAACCACCACTGGCATTGATTTGCACAATAGACAGGGCATCTTTTTCAAGAGCAACTAATATATCTTTCAGCGCAAAACAGACACCTTCGATTGCAGCACGCAAAAAGTGTTGTTGACGATGATAAGACCTAACGCCGAAGTAAACGCCACAACTTTGCTCATCCCAAACCGGCGCCCTTTCACCATACAAATAAGGAAGAAAGATCAGTCCTTCACAACCTGCAGGTACTTTTTCAATGGCATTAAAAAGCTTTTCATAGTCATGATCGGTTGCGCTTTGCCGTGACAGGAAGTTTTTCAGCAGCCACTGCACCACGGTGCCACCATTGTTTATGGGGCCGCCGCAAACGAACGTATTTTCATCTAATAAATAATTAAAGCTCATGGCAGCAGCATCTATCAGCGGTTTTTTTCTTGTTACTCTTAGAGCGCCGCTGGTGCCAATAGTGATGGCGGCTATGTGTGGCTGTAAAGATGATGTGCCAAGGTTGGCCAGGCAACCATCGCTGGCGCCAATGCAAAAAGATGTAGAAGCAGGAATGTGCAATGCAGCCGCAATTTCTTTTTTTATATTTTTTCTTAAGTAGCTTGTTGCTACGGGATGGGATAAACGTTCTTTTGCAATGCCGGCTAACGACAACGATTCATCATACCATCTAAGTTTTATAATATCGAATAAACCTGTTGCTGAAGCAAGCGAATGATCAATTTCAAATTGCTGAAACAATTGGTACCAGATATATTCTTTGATGGAAATGAATTTATGTGCCCTTTTAAAAACCTCGGGCATGTTTTCTTTCAGCCAAATGATTTTGCATAAAGGCGACATGGAATGAACAGGCGTGCCGGTAGCTTCGTAAATGGTTTTGCCCTGCGGTGATTCTTTTATTTTCTTAGCAATAGCGCTGCTCCTTGCATCAGACCAAAGGATAAGATGGGTAAGCGCTTCGCCATTTTCATCAACAGCCATGATGCTGTGCATAACGCTGCTTAGCGAAATGCAGGAAGGGCTGCTTTTCATTTTCAAAACCACATCCTGAATGCTTTGTATAAAAGCCTGCAAGATATCCTGCACATTTTGCTCGCTATAGCCAGGCTGTGGACTTTGTGTGTCATAAAAACGTTGTGAACTGCACAAAGCTTTTCCCGAAAGATCAACTGCTACGGTTTTGATGCTGCCTGTACCAATGTCTACACCAAGAAGGTAAGATTGCATGTCTGCCATTATTTGAAAATGAAAATAGCGTTAAATCAGATCTTTTGCAGTAGAAATGGTTCTGGTACGCAGTGCTGCAATAATGTTATTGCAGCTTCCAGAGCTTAGTAATGGTGTACGTTTCTCCATTTGACTGCTTCATGGAAATTTGCGTTTTCATTGTATCTGAAGTGAGGTAAACGATCTTCTCATAGATTTCGGGTGAGCCGCTGGCTTTCCATACCAGTGTAATCGTTCCATCAAGTCGCCATGCACCGGTTTTTGTTTCGTTGCACGAAAGTTGGTAACTGCCGGAATAATTACTGTTGAACTGGTAAAGATTATCTTTTTGACAATCGGGCCAGGTATTGTAAATATCAGTTTCTGCAGTACCGTTCCCGTCCCAGTCGTATGCTTTGTCAGAAGACATTCCCAGTATTTTCCAGGTGCCTATGATCTGCGATACAGAAAATCCTTGGGGAAGATTGTTAGCTTCTGTTTCAATTTTATAGCAAGATGAAGCACAAACCATACAAAGCGAAAGCATTGATATATAAAAAAAGCGCAGTTTCATTGCTTATGTAAAGTAAAACTAAAACCCTGAATTAAAAAGGGGCTTTATCTAATTCAGTATTACTGAGGATTGAATTTATGTAGGCAACTGCAACTGTGTTGATGACAGTTTTCGTTTCAATAAAAACTTATTTCTTGGAGGATGATTTTAAATTTGCAGTAGCTTTACGTTTGTAACGATCCTCCCCCGACAACTCATACCCTCTTTCATCCTCCCTTATTCCTGCCCTCCATCGAAAATGCGACAATGTGTATTTGTCACCGTTCTGCATTTGTGATAGATAGAATTTAGTGAATTGTTATTCATTTTTTTGGATCTGGCAAAGCACATACGAACCTGTTTTTTCACTAAAATCTATAAGGAGGTAATTATGCTAAAACTTTCAAAACTGACAACCGTCCTGGTTCTGGCAATTGTTTTTGCCGCTTGCCAAAAACAAACCACCACCTCAACCGAAACCAGCAACAACGATGCGCTTGCACAAAGAAAAAATTTATTGCAAAAAAAGAATCAGTCTAACCCAAGCGGTTCTGTAAAGGTTTTTGCAACGGGTTTCAACAACCCAAGAGGCCTGGAGTTTGGGCCAGATGGAAATCTTTACGTGGCAGAAGCAGGCGTAGGCGGAACACATTCATCCGCCACCGATAATTGCGAGCAGGTACCTTTTCCGGTGGGGCCTTATTTAGGAAGTGTAACAGGGGGCAGCATTTCAAAAGTTAGCCCTGCAGGTGTTAAAACAATTCTTACCAATCAATTGCCTACCAGTTCTGCAAATGAGATTATTGGCGGCGACGTGGAAGGAGTAGCTGATGTAGCATTTATTGGCAACACAATGTATGCTCTGCTGGCAGGTGCCGGTTGTTCTCATGGTGTTCCATCCATACAAAATGGTGTCATCAAAGTGAATGCTGATGGTTCATGGAGTATGGTGGCAGATATAAGCACATGGCTGAAATCGCACCCTGCCGAACATCCGAATCCTGCAGATTTTGAACCAGACGGCACACCTTACAGCATGGTAGCCGTTCGTGGAGATCTGTATGTGATAGAGCCCAATCACGGCGAATTTTTAAAAGTTACTACCGATGGTTCCATCAGCCGCGTGGCAGATATTTCTGCATCCCAGGGCCATATTGTTCCGACAACAGTTGCATATCATGGCAACTTTTTCGTTGGTAATCTAAATACATTCCCTATCGAAGAAGGAAGCTCAAAAATTTTAAAGATAAATCCGGGTGGAGAAGTAAAAGTTTGGGCAACAGGATTGACTACAGTGCTTGGTATTGCCATCGACAAAAAAGACCGCATGTATGTGTTGGAAAATACAGTTGGTGCTCCTTTCCCCACGCCGGGCCTGGGAAAAATTGTCCGGATAGATCCATCTGGCGCAAAAACAGTTGTGGCTTCTGGCTTAAGTCTCCCTACAGGCATGACTTTAGGCCCCGATGGCAAACTTTACGTTTCTAATATTGGACTCGGCCCCGATGCCATTGGAGGCGGACAAGTGCTGCAAGTGACCGTGGAGTAAGTTTTAAGACTCATCATAAGGATGACTTCCTTCTGGAAGCACCATGCAGGCAGTACTGTAGTCTAGTGCTAATAAAAAAATCAAAGCTCAAAAGTATAATTCATTGAACATCCAATTTTTACTTTTGAGCTTTGATTCTTGTTGTTTTTTATCTTATTCTTTCATCTGATGAACTTCTGCCACTATGCTCTACACGCAGCTGGTTTTGTACATTGCTGACACCTGATATAGACTCTGCAATGTCCTCAGCCCTGCGTTTGTCTTCTTTACTTTCTACGGTTCCGGTCAGTATTACTTCAGAACCTTCTACTTTAATGTCAATATCCGATGCGTCGATCATTGAGTTATCACATAGCCTGTCGCAAACATCTTCCCTGATGCGTTCATCTGATCGATGGTAACCTTTTGGGCCTTTACCTTTATGCGGTCCTGTTGCTTTGTCCATGCGGCGCCGCCTTTCTGCGTCGTCGTCGCCAAACCAGGAAGAAACTTCATCGCGGGTGCGATCCCACCAGCCTCTGTCGTAACCACCCTGGTTGGCATTACCATAATTACTGGTATCGCCGCCATACCTGTTGCGGGTTTTTCTTTCCTCACCATAATTGGCGCCATAGTCCGATTCCCTGTTAAGGCCATAATTTCTATTTCCGGTGTCTTCAGAACTCCATCCCTGTGTATTGCGCCAGCGATTATTATCATAACTATCGTTTCTATCCCGGTTTATATTGTCATAGTTCCTGCCGTAATTACTGCTGTAGCCTCCATAGTAATCTTCGTTCCTGTTTTGACCTTCATAGTTTCCGCCATAAATATCGTTGCTCCTCGACGTATTTTCATAGTTGCTGCCTGTGTAACGATTGTAATCTTCGCCACGGTAATCCTGGTTGTAATTAGCATTGCCATAGCGGCGATCGTAATCAAACGCATCTTCCCGGTTGCCGATATTTCCATACCCTTGGCTTTGACGATAGTTGTTTTCAGAATTGTAAGGGTTACCAGCCCAATCACGCCTTTCATCATATCTGTAGGAAGACCGCCTTCTGTTTCTATTTTGATCAGTCATAAAAAAGATTTTGGATTCAAAAAATATGGAACGTTGTCATTAGCAAGCGCAAAAAAATTGTGCCTTTGCACCTGGCTTTTGTTGCAAAACGAAATGAGCTTTTACAAGTTTTGATTTGCTTTGTGTGGCAAGTTGATCAATAGCGCCACTACCAACAACTGTAGACTTTAATCAGCAACAATAATCATGTTTATAAGTCCGGATCAGCAGCTTCAGCAGTGCTGAAAAATGGATGTGGAAATAAGTTTCGCGAAAAAACTTTCAAATGAAATTTTGCGGTCGTAGATTGTGCGGTCGCTCTAAAACTGTACGAAATGGAATTACAAATGTATTTAAACGGAAAGCTGGTTGATTCTGTAACCATTAATGCAGCTCACCTTCGTGTGCTGCATGCGGTACAGCAAAAAATGGAAGATAAACACAGCGAGATACTGGAACTGGCCAATGAAGAGCCACAGTTTTATGTAGAAGGAATTGGTTCCAAAATGAATGATACAACTTTCGACGGATCAAAGAGAATTACATGGAATTAACAACGGTTGCAAATCTCGGCTTGCTATAACCTCGCAACAACGCTATCACTACTAAAATAAGGCAGGCACGTCGATCTTGCGCAAATAAGGTTCCAGTTGCTCAACATCGTCAAAGCTTTTGAACTTCTCCACTTTTTGGGCTTTGCGTTCGTAATATACTTCCACATAAAATCCATCAAGTTGAAAAAGCAGGATGTTCCAATCAAGCGATCTCCTTTCCAATAAAAAAACAGCATGGTGTTTTACCATTTGCTGTTGTACATAATTAGAGCTGGAACGAAATTGATTCAAGGTCATAAAGGATTCTTTGATTTAAAGAATTTCAAACCCAATGCCTGACTTCTTCATTTATATGCAAGCCGGCTTTGTGCAGGAAGTTTCACAGCAGCCAGGCAAAACGAACCAATTTGTCTACAGTTGTTGAGGAAACAATGGTCAAATGAATAGTTAGTAATCAGTTTGATGGACTCCTGTTATCCGGGTAATTGTAATAAGAAAGTTTTTATGCAAAAACGAAATGATTACTCATTATTCATCACTGATCTTACACTTCGTAAATTTGTGCTACTATTTTTACGAAAATCATCTTATGTGTGCAGCAAAGTCTGGTGTTAAACCCAATCTTGTAGTAAGTGTTCTTCAAAATAAATGTCCCAGGTGCA
>JBQCHB010000120.1:0-4997 GCA_051955075.1 Flavisolibacter sp. | reverse complement strand
TGGGGGAAGCGACAGAACGAAGATAACTGGCGGAGATCCTCTTCAGGTAGGGGTGCTGCCGTAGCCGGCAGGCAACAAAATGAAACTAATGAATACGGGGATCCGCTAACCGCCACAGCTTCACCGCAAAAGGATGAGATGATAGCTGCGCCTGAACAGGCTGATGTTTCTGTGGAAGGCCTGCGTGCCAATCTTCCGCTAACTTCTGGTGAATTGGATACGAGCAATGTAAAAGTGGCGCGTGCTTTATTTCAGCTTGGTAAAGATTATCAAACACTTTTGGAAGATTATTACGCTGCTATAGAAGCGTATGAGCGTTCGCTGAAAAGATTTCCTGATAGTTTATACGGGGGCGAATTGTACCTTAATCTTTCCTATTGCTATCGCAAAATCGGGAACAATGAGCTGGCGGATCGTTACAAAAATCTTCTGACGAAGAATTTTGGCGACAGTAAATTCGCGATGAGGGTATTGCATCCTGAAATGTTTAATCCTACCAAAAATGACACGGCTGCACAAAACAGGTACGACAAAATTTATAATTTGTTTATCGAGGGCAAATTTGACGAGGCTATAAAAGAAAAAGCAGCCGCGGATAGCCTGTATGGACAAAGCTATTGGAACCCGCAGCTATTGTATATTCAGTCGGTATATTATATTCAAAAAAAGGAAGATAGCGCCGCTACAAAAGTTTTAAACCAGATAATTGCGAACTATCCCGGCACGGCGATGGAAGAAAAAGCAAAAACCATGGTGGATGTGTTATCGCGCCGCGACAGTATAGAAAACTATCTGACTAACCTTGAAATTGTGAGGGCAAAAGAAGATTCCCAGGTGGTGGTTTTTGATGATTCGAAGCCGGTAAACAAGCCTGCACCGCCCGTGACAACTACAGATAAACCACAAGTTCAAAATGAGAAAGTGGTAGCCGCCCAGGTAGAATTAAGCCCGGATAAAAAATTAGCGCCCCCGGTGAAAAAGTCAGGCTTTATTTTTGATCCGTTAGAGCCGCAGAATGTAATAATGATTTTAACAAAAGTTGACCCCGTGTACAGCAGTGAAGCAAGAAATGCGTTCAACCGGATGAACAGCCAAAGCTATAATACCAACAAAATTGAAATTAAAAAAGATACTTTAGACAGTGAACGAACAATTTTGGTATTTTCTCAATTTGCGGATGCGCAAGAAGCCATGAAATACATGGATAAACTAAAGCAGGCGGCTCCTTCGCAAATATCATGGCTGCCTGCCCAGAAATACAAATTTTATATCATCTCTGACAGCAACCTGCAATTTTTAAAAGAGAATAAAAATTTACAGAATTACATCGATCTGTTGGACAACAAGTACCCTGGAAAATTTTAAATATTCCTTTCAGTATTATTTAATATTTTTCGGTTTTTAAAGCAAAGAACAAATGCAAACTCCCCAGCGGAAAAAGGTAAAGAAGGAATCGAAAATAAAAGCCAGTGTAAAAATATTGTGGACCATCGTGGCTGCGGGTTTTGCACTATTTATTGTTGTGCTCGCCTCTGCTTATTTTGGTGTTTTTGGTAAACTACCTTCTTTAGAAGAATTGGAAAATCCACAGGCAAATCTGGCCACTGAAATATATGCCAACGATGGCAAAACCCTGATGGGTAAAATTTATACCGAAAATAGGGTGCAGGTGGATTATAAGGACATTTCAAAAAGCGTAATTGACGCATTGATTTCAACTGAAGACGTTCGTTTTTATGACCACTCAGGTATAGATCCAATTGCCCTTGGCCGCGCCGTTAAGGGCTTTGGAAAACAGGGCGGCGCCAGCACAATTACCCAGCAGCTCGCCAAGAAAATTCTCGGACAGGAAAATCATGTGCCTGTTTTAAAAAGAGCAATTGATAAAATTAAAGAATGGATTGTGGCACTTAAGCTGGAACGCAATTTCACGAAGCAGGAAATCATTTCGCTTTATCTGAACCGCGTTTCATGGCTGAATGTTTATGGCATCAGGAATGCAAGCCTTGTATATTTTCAAAAAGAACCTTCAAAACTTACTCCTGACGAAGCGGCGCTCTTAGTAGGTATGCTCAGCGGCCCTGGAAGATACGACCCCAGGCATAATCCAAAAGCTGCGCTGGCCCGCAGAAATTTAGTATTGGACCGGATGGTGACCAATAATGATTTGTCCAAAACCGAAGCAGATGCCCTGAAGAAAAAACCGCTTGATATAAAATACAAACTCGTGACCGAAAGCCAGGGAATAGCGCCCTACTTCAGGTCGGTATTGACGAAAAAACTGCAGGATTGGTGTAATACCCACAAAAACCCGGCTACGGGCGAGAATTATGATTTATATAAAGATGGGTTGAAAATCTATACCACTATCGATCCCAAAATGCAGCTGTACGCTGAAGAAGCCGTAGTAAGGCACATGACATCGATGCAAAAGAATTTTAACCGTCAACTGTCAAAAAATGCGTGGAAAGGGCAGGACTATATTTTAAATGCCGCCATGAAAGAAACGGAGCGATGGAAGAATATGAAAGAAAACGGCGCTTCGGACGAAGAAATCAAAAAATCTTTTTATAAGCCAGTGAATATGAAAATTTTTGCCTGGAATAAAAAGCGTGAAACAGACACCGTGATGACGCCTATTGATTCTATCAAATATTGTAAGCAGATGATGCAGACCGGCTTTTGTGCAATGGATCCGGTTACCGGCGAGGTGAAAGCATGGGTAGGCGGTATCGATTTTAAGTGGTTCAAATACGATCACGTTACTGCCAACAGGCAGGTAGGTTCCACCTTTAAACCCATCCTTTATACTTTAGCCATTACTGATGCCGGAATGACGCCTGATAGCTATATTGGCGGAAAACCCATTACCCTGGCGAATAAAACCATCACAGGCCCGGGCGGCACCATGGCTTATTGCCTTGCCAAATCTATTAATGTAGCTGCTTTCGATTTAATGAGCCGCATCGGACCTAAAAAGACCGTAGAGTTTGCACACCAGTGCGGCATTAAAAGCGAGATACCGCAGGTACCTTCTATTGCGTTGGGCTCTGCTGACATCCAGTTAATAGAAATGCTGCAGGCATATACCATGTTTCCCAACAGGGGATTTAATACAGAACCAATTTATCTTACAAAAATTGAAGATAAGAACGGAAATATCCTGCAGACTTTTGAACCAAAAGTGAAACAGGTAATTAGTGAAGTGGATGCCTTTACGATGGTTAAAATGATGGAAGGTGTGGTGAATTATGGTACAGGCGGGTCGATGCGATGGAGGTTTAATATTCAAAGTGAAATAGGTGCCAAAACCGGTACTACCAATGATAATACGGATGGATGGTTTATTGGCTATACGCCTCAATTGCTGGCAGGCGCCTGGGTAGGAAATGACGATCCGTTTTTGCATTTGCCAAAATACGGAACCGGGGGCGGAAGCGACATGGCCATGCCTGAATGGGCTTATTTTATGCAAAAAGTATATGAAGATAAATCGCTGGGAATTGATCCGCGGGCTACTTTCCAAAAGCCGGTTGAGTTGAATAATAACCCTGTTTATGCCGACCAGAATTTCGCAGCTCTGTCGCAGGAAGGGCACGGCATCGATTCTGCGGATGTCCAGGGCAATGGCAATGCAAGCGATTATGCCCCTCCCTCCGATGTTCCTGTAGAATCAGATTTTACAAAACCGGCAACGCCGAAGGCCCAGCCTAAAGAAACGGTAAAACCTATCGGCCCTAAAAATTACATGCCCAATCCACCCGCAGCAAATGAGCCGGAAAAAAAGCCAAAAAATGTGATGCCTAAGAAAGGCCCGGCGAGCGCCTCAGATTATTAATGCCAGCCGAAAACCGCTAAATATTTTTACTCAGCTAAGTGGTTACCTGCAACGATAAAAATATATTTACGACAATTTTGCTAAACCTATATTTGTCATTCAAAAACAAAAAAATCGCCATGAAACGTATAAAAATTATTTTACCAGCCGCCTTATTCTTTGTGACGGCAAGCACGATTGGGCAAACTAAAAGCAAATTAAAACTTCCCGAAAACAAAAAATACCAGGTGGTAAATACATTGCAATCCAATAGTACTACCAACATACAAGGACAATCGATGGAATCTGCTGTAAACGTATCTTCCACTTATGATATTGAAGTGAAAGGGAAATCAGGATCCGAATATAACCTGAGCAGCACCATTTCCAAACTCACCACCAACATGACTATGATGGGCCAGGAAATAAAGTTCGATTCAGAAAATAAGGAGGATATGGAGGGCCCATTCGGCTCTGCTTTGAAAGACTTTATTGGCAAGCCAAAAGATATGAAAATGGACGCTTCCGGAAAAGTAACTTTTGATGAAAAAGACACCGCCATGAGTGAAATTGCCAAACAATTACACCTCACACAAAATGCATTTGGAACTCAATTGGCTTTTTTAGCCCTGCCGGAAAAAGCAAAAGTGGGCGCCACGTGGGCAGACAAAACCGACAATGAAGGCATATCTAAAACCACGAACTATACCATCCAGAATATTACCGGGAATATAGCTACCGTTTCTTTTGACTCTGTCGATTCGGTGGCCACTTCCATGGAACAAAATGGAATGGAAATTTCAGTAAAAACAAGCGGCAAATCTTCAGGGGAAGAGAAAGTAGATTTGAAAACCGGAGTTATCCAGTCGAGTACCACTAAAGCAGACGCCACGGGAACGGTATCCGCCATGGGGCAGGAATTTCCCATGTCCACCAAAATCACTTCAACTACTACCGTGTCGGAATTATAAATCAATTTTTCAGCTAGAACTTAGCCCTGCGATTTTATTTTGCAGGGTTTTTTTTCGTGGGGAATAAAGCCTGCAGGACAGCAGATAAACAAATAAGGACAATTTTTATTTTAATAAAAAGCAAGGACTGTTTATTAACGTTTTCTGAAAAAAGCCGAACGTGATAATTATTACTTTCGCACTGTGAAAAAATATCAGGCTTACTTTTT